>CAMAMB010000019.1 GCA_945836755.1 uncultured Bacteroidales bacterium | reverse complement strand
GATATGCTTTCAGGTTCGGTGGATATGCTTTCAGGTTCGGTGGATATGCTTTCAGTTTTGAGGGAGAAGCCTTTAAGGCCCAGGAAGATGCTTTCGGGGTGGAGGGCCGTGTGTATAGGATGAGGTGGAAAGAGCCGAGAAAGTACTCCTACTGTTGTAGTTTTGCGTAGATACAAATGAGGCTGCGTGGTGAGTAGTCTCAACCATGCAGCCTCTATGGGTAAGATGACAGGAAGGTTAGGCAGTTGCCGGTGAATGCTTCCGGTCAGTGCGTCATCCCTTCCAGCCTAAATAACCATGTTATTTGGCCTTGGCAACGATAGCCTTGAATGCTTCGGGGTTGTTGACAGCGAGGTCAGCGAGCACCTTTCTATTGATTTCGATACCAGCCTTGTGGAGGTTGCCCATAAGCTGAGAGTAAGAAAGGCCTTCAAGGCGTGCGGCAGCGTTGATACGCTGGATCCAGAGAGCGCGGAAGTTGCGCTTCTTGTTGCGGCGGTCGCGGTAGGCATAGGTGAGACCTTTTTCCCAAGTATTCTTGGCTACGGTCCATACGTTCTTGCGGGCACCGAAGTAACCGCGAGTGAGTTTGAGGATGCGCTTACGCTTTGCTCTGGAGGCTACGTGATTGACTGATCTTGGCATTGTTGTTGTTCATTTGGAAGTTAGCGTTGGCTGTGTGGTTAATTGTTTTGAGCCAATCTTCTGGGCTAAACATCCGGTTAGACTTCTGTGATTTGAGAGAGCTTTCAGCTACGAAAGCCACGTGTGAGATAAAGAGGTTAGCGGAGGCAGAGGAGCTCACGTACCTGACGAACGTTTGTTCTGTCAACGATGGTTACGTGGTCAAGGTTGCGCTTCTGCTTCTTGGTCTTCTTCGTCAAGATGTGGCTGTGATAAGCGTGATGTCTCTTGATCTTACCTGTGCCCGTCAGCGTGAAACGCTTCTTGGCGCCGGAGTTGGTCTTTACTTTTGGCATTTTCTTTGAATTGTTAATAGATTTATAATGGCTGCGGCTACGTGAGATACCGAACGTAGCGCGCGAGCTTTTTGCGTGTCGTGGATGTCCTGGGGTGAGAGCCTATGCGGCTTAGAAGTCTTCGCCTTCCACTCTTGGCCCGAGGTATTCTTTCTTGGCCTTCACCTGTGGGGCTTTCTTCGTGGCCTTTGTCTCGGCGGCCTCAGCCTCTTCGTCGTGATTGTCGTCAGCCTTTTTGGCGTTGGTCTTCTTAGGTGAAATGAAGATTATCATGCGTTTGCCTTCGAGCACAGGCATTTGTTCCACCTTGCCGTACTCTTCAAGGTCATTGGCGAAGCGCAGCAGAAGGACCTCGCCCTGCTCCTTGAAGAGGATGGAGCGTCCGCGGAAGAAGACATATGCTTTCACCTTGTCGCCCTCTGATAGAAATTCCTTGGCGTGCTTGAGCTTGAAGTTGTAGTCGTGTTCGTCGGTCTGTGGGCCGAAGCGAATTTCTTTCACTTCTATCTTCACCTGCTTGGCCTTGAGTTCCTTTTGCTTTTTCTTCTGTTGATAGAGGAACTTCGAGTAGTTGATGAGGCGGCAGACCGGGGGCACGGCGTTGGGCGATATTTCGACGAGGTCGACACCCTTCTGTTGAGCTAACTGCAAGGCTTCTCGTGTGGTGAGAACTTCTGACTCTATGTCGTCGCCTACTATGCGCACTTCACGGCAGCGTATTTGCTCGTTGATGCGATGCTGCGGCTTGTTTGACCTTGGGTCGCGGCGATTTTTCTGCGGTGCTGGCATGTATTGATATTTATAAGCGGCTGCAAAGGTAATGTTTAGAGGTGAGTTGGCAAAGGTTTGCGGGTCTTTTTTGTGCCTCCTCTGTCTCCACCACAGGTGTCTACGTCTCTGTCTATGTCACTCCGGGGCGTTGTCACTCCATTCGCCGGTCTTGACGTTGAGGAAGAAGCGCTCTTTGTAGTCAAACGTAATTTCTGTGCCCTTGAAGGAGATAGGGAACATGATGGTCTTGGAGTTCGGTAAGTCGGGGTCCATCCATCGGTCACCTATGTAGAGGTGGGTGGTCTGCTTTGTGCCTTTCACTTCAAGGATAGCAGCGGGCTGGGTATGGTAGGCATATTGATTGCCTATATCCCGGAGCTCGCTCCAACCGTTTTTGAGGTTCTTGCTCCATGAGAGCTTACATTGATTAGGGGCCCAGCCGGTACAGGCTGACGAGAGCATGAAATATCTGTCGTCTATGCGGATGATGACCGGGGCCTCGCGACGCTCTCCGGGGAAGAGACAGGTGTGTTCTACTATGCTCAGATAGTCATCGCTGAGGCGGAACAAGCCTATGTCCTGGTTTTCGTTGGTGGTGGATATGAAATAGGCTGTGCCGTCGCTGTCTACAAAGACGTTGCAGTCTCGGCTTTTGATGTTCAATGGTCGGCCTGCCCAGACCAAATGATAGTCTCCGTCTATGGTGCTGCTTTGAAAGCAGGCTGCCTCTGATGCTCCATAGTCCGTTGCCTCCCAGTGACACCACACTACATATTTCCCGGTCTTCTCGCAGTAAAGGAGTTTTGCCCGTTCTATCATGCGGCTCTTTCCCAGCCGTTTGTCAGTGAGGCCATTACGGATAATCTTCTTCTCAAATTTCCAGTGTTTTAGGTCGGCGGAGGAGTAGAGATTGACATCGGGATTCCAAGAATGGGAACGGTCCTCTCCCACCATATACCATAGGTTGTTCACGCGGACGAAGCCCGGAGCATGGGCTTGGACCACCTCCCCTTCGTCGGTCTTCCATAACCGGCCGTTTTCGATGCATACCCAGCTGTGGGTGATACGTTCGTTTTGTGCACAGATGTTTGAGGCAATCAATGATAATAGCAAGATGCCCATGATGTTCGTTCTTGTCATCATTATCAATGTTCGGCGTGTGGTGAGAAAGTATGTCCGGTCTTTCAGAATGGGTGAAACCTCTATCTGCACGTATCCTTCACTTAGAATGACCTTTTACCAAATACGAGGGCTAAGACCTGTGAATGGAATTAGCCCTCGTATTTTATTGAGTATCCTCTCAACCCGTCCGGAGATGCTTGTGGTGGGGTGGGGGGACGTCATTCGTCGTTCCACCCCTATTTACCGTCACTCCGGGTCGGCGTGCCGCGTCGGTTACTGACGGGTTGAGCAGGCCGCTGACGGGTTGAGCAGGCCGCTTAGTATTGCTGGGTCATTTCTTCTACCTCGCGGTTGACACGCGCTGCGAAGTCGCTGATACTGAGAGAGCCCTGGTCTCCCTCGCCTTGCTTGCGGACGGAGACTGTGCCCTCGGCGGCTTCTTTCTCGCCCACGATGAGGAGGTAGGGGATGTGTTTCATTTCGTTGTCGCGTATCTTGCGGCCAATCTTCTCGGAGCGGTCGTCGACGAGGGCGCGCACATCGGCTTCCTCCAGCTGCTTGCGCACTTGCTGGGCGTAGTCATTGAATTTGTCTGAGATGGGGAGGATGGCCACCTGGTCGGGGGTGAGCCAGAGGGGGAAGTGGCCGGCGGTGTGTTCGATGAGCACAGCCACGAAGCGTTCCATTGACCCGAAGGGTGCGCGGTGTATCATGACGGGGCGGTGCTTCTGGTTGTCGGCACCGGTATACTCTAACTGGAAGCGTTCGGGCAGGTTGTAGTCCACCTGGATGGTTCCCAACTGCCAGCGGCGCCCGAGGGCGTCTTTCACCATGAAGTCGAGTTTGGGGCCATAGAAGGCAGCTTCGCCGTACTCTATATGTGCGGGCAGGCCCTTCTCTTTGCAGGCTTCGATGATGGCTTGCTCGGCGCGTTCCCAATTCTCCTCAGTGCCTATGTACTTCTCGCGGTTGACCTTGTCTCGCAGGGAGATTTGTGCCTCGAACTTGTCGAATTTCAGGGCCTTGAAGATGATCATGATGATGTCCATCACGCGGAGGAACTCATCCTTTACCTGTTCCGGTGTACAGAAGAGGTGGGCGTCGTCCTGTGTAAAGCCGCGCACGCGGGTCAGTCCGTGCAGCTCGCCGCTCTGTTCGTATCGGTAGACGGTGCCGAATTCTGCGATGCGCAGGGGTAGGTCTTTATAGGAGCGTGGTTTCCAGGCGAAGATGGCGCAGTGGTGGGGACAGTTCATGGGTTTGAGCATGTACTCTTCGCCTTCTTCGGGGGTGTGGATGGGCTGGAAGGAGTCTTTGCCATACTTGGCGTAGTGGCCAGAGGTGACGTAGAGGTTCTTCGAGCCTATGTGGGGGGTCATCACTTGCTGGTAGCCGTAGCGCTTCTGTATCTTCTTGAGGAAGTCCTCAAGGCGGAGGCGGAGGGCTGTACCCTTGGGCAGCCACATAGGCAGGCCCTTTCCCACGAGGTCGGAGAACATGAAAAGCTCCATCTCCTTGCCAATCTTCCGATGGTCGCGGCGCTTGGCTTCTTCGAGCAGGGTGAGATACTCGTCGAGCATCTTCTTCTTGGGGAAGCTGACGCCGTAGACGCGGGTCATCTGGGGGCGTTTTTCATCACCGCGCCAGTAGGCGGCACTGATGGACATGACCTTGACGGCCTTGATGGGGGAGGTGCAGGTAAGGTGTGGTCCGCGGCAGAGGTCGGTGTAGTTGCCTTGTGTATAGGTGGTAATCTGTCCGTCCTCGAGCTCGGCGATGAGTTCGTTCTTGTAGGTCTGTCCGTGGTCGCCAAAGAAGCGGAGGGCGTCGTCCTTTGATATGTGGTTACGCACGAGGGCTTCGCCGCGCTGCACGAGTTCCTGCATTTTCTTTTCTATCTTGCCGAAGTCGTTTTCGCTGAGGCTGATGCCTGCCGGGGGCATGACGTCGTAGTAGAAGCCGTTTTCTATGGCGGGACCTATGCCAAACTGGGTGCCCGGCCAGAGTTCTTGCAGGGCTTCGGCCATGAGGTGGGCCGAGGTGTGCCAGAAGGCGTGCTTTCCCTCTTCGTCTTCCCATTTGAAGAGTTTCAGTTCGGCGTCGTGCTGTATGGGTCGGTTGAGTTCTACGGTTTCGCCGTTCACGCTGCAAGCCAGTACTTCCTTGGCTAACCGGGGCGAAATGCTTTCAGCCACTTGCTGGCCCGTAATCCCTTGTTCGTACTCACGTACCGAACCGTCGGGGAAGGTAATCTTAATCATCATGGGGTGTATGTGTGGTTTGTTGTTGTCGGTGTGCAAAGTTACTCAGAAAAATTTGAACTGAGCCTTTGTGGCGCCTCTTAGGCGCGGCCTTGTGGTTCAACGGGGGCTGCAGGCGCGGAGCGGGGGCTTCACTCCACCTCGACGACGAGGCCTTTAAGATACTCGCCCTCGGGATGGTAGATGTTGACAGGGTGGTCGGCCGGCTGGTGGAGCTGGTGGAGTATGCGGACGTGGCGACCGCTCATGGCTGCCGCGGTGAAGATGGCCAGCCTGAACTGCTCCTTGCTGACGGCTTGTGAGCAGCTGAAGGTGAAGAGTATGCCGCCCGGTTGTATCTTTCTGAAGGCGATGGCGTTGAGGCGTGTGTAGCCTTTGATGGCGTGGCGCAGGGCGTCTTTGTGTTTGGCAAAGGCGGGAGGGTCAAGCACTATGAGGTCGTAGTCGCTGCCTGCCTGTTCGAGAAAGCGGAAGGCGTCTTCGGCGTAGGCTTCGTGGCGTTGGGCTGTGTCGGTGTCGGCGAAGTTGAGGTCTACGTTACGGCGTGTCAGTTCGATGGCTTTGGCCGAGGAGTCTACGCTGTGTACGAGGCGGGCGCCGCCTCTGAGGGCATATACGCTGAAGCCGCCGGTGTAGCAGAACATGTTGAGCACTCGGCGGCCTTTGGCATAGTGTTCCAAGAGGCTGCGGTTGTCGCGTTGATCCACGAAGAAGCCTGTCTTCTGCCCCTTGAGCCAGTCTATCTGGAAGCGCAGGCCGTTTTCGAGGGCGGTATGGTCGTCGGAGTGGCCTATGATGAAGCCGTTCTCCTGTTGTAGGTCGGCTTTGTAGGGCAGGGTGGTCTCCGACTTGTAGTAGACGGCCTCAATCTGTCCCTCGGTAGCCCGGACGAGGGCCTGGGCCAGGGTGTGGCGGCACAGGTGGAAGCCTACAGAGTGGGCCTGCATGACGGCGGTGCGGCCGTATACGTCGATCACGAGTCCGGGCAGGCGGTCGCCTTCTCCGTGGACGAGGCGGAATATCCCGTGGTCGGTGCGGTTGGTCAGTCCGAGCGCTTGACGCAAGGCCCATGCTTCGCGCAGGCGGCTTACGAAGAAGGCTTCGTCGATGGCTTCTTCACGGAAGGTGAGCATGCGCACGGCTATGGAGCCTATCTGGCAGTGGCCGTAGCCCAGGCAGTGGCCGTCGTGGGTGGCTACTCTGACCACGTCGCCTTCTTCGGGGTGGCCGTCGGCATGGTCGATGGCGCCAGAGAACACCCATGGATGGAAGCGGCGCAGGCTTTCTTCCTTGTGACGCTTTAGGTAGATGGTATACATATATAATATAGGGAGGGACTTGACGCTTGTGGGATGGGGTGGGGTTATACGATGCGGTAGGCGCCGCTCTGTCTCAGGCGCTCGAGCTCGCGGTACAGCTGGAGGCAGGTGACTGCGTCGGTGGCGGCGTAGACCTTCTGTGCGTCGGTGAGTATGTCGGCTTCCCAGTTTGACAGCCGTGCTTTTTTGGAGAGGAAGCGGCCGAAGACATTGGCGTAGAGTTTTTGCAGGCTCATGTCTTTGAGCCCCATCTCGGCTGCCACCTGTTGGAGGTCTATCATGCCTCCGGGCTTGTAGTGGGCATCGCGGTGGGTGAGCATGAGGTTGTCGTCTTTAAGCGATAGTCCCACTTTGAGGATGGAAGCATCGGCGAGGAAGTCGCTGAGGGCCTTGGGAAAGCCGATGTGGTTGAGGCGGAAGAGGAAGCAGATGTTGTCGGTGGCCAGCTGTACGAGGGCTACCTTGTGGTGTATGCCGCGGCGAAAGGCCGGGCGTGTCTCTGTGTCGAAGCCTACGATGGGCTGACGCCGCAGGCATTTGAGTGCCTCCGCGGCCTCATGCTCTCCCTGTACGACGACGATGCGCCCGCTGAAGGTGTAACGTGGCAGGGTGCTGACTATTTCCTTGGGCGTCTGTTCGTAGAGCTGACGTATGTCGCCGGTGTCAGTGGCGGCTGCGGTCTGTGATTGTGGCGTCATGAGGGGTATTCTTCGTTGTCGTCGTCTTGTAGGGCAGCGTCGTGTAGGGCGCGCAGGGCGCTGAGCAGCTTGGCTCCCCATCCGGTCATGAAGTCGTCGGCTACGGCAGCCAGTGCCGTGGCCATGGCTTCCTCTTCTTCAAGGCGGAAGGTCTCTATGAGGTCGCGCAGCGACTGATAGACGTCAGCCAGGTCTTCGCTTAGCGAGCAGGCAATGGGTTGGTCGGCATATCTGAAGTCGTCGCGGAAGGTGTCAAGATAGGTGTCGGCGGCACCCAGCAGGTGGCTGAGCTGCTGGCGCACATAGTCGTAGTCGGCTTCGGTCACCGTGTGCCATGCGCGTCCGTCAGTCTCCGGCACGTCGGGCAGGAGAGTGGCTCTCAGATATACCAGCGCAAGCAGGCGGCGCAGCAGGGTGAGATGGCCACGGCGTTGGGCCATGGCGCGCGGGGGCTGCTCCACGCTCTTACAGTATTCTGTGCATACGGCGATAAAGTCGAGCACCGGCTGGGTATAGAGTAAGGAGTGGGGGTTGTTCATACAGAGCGCAAAAGTATAAAATTCCTTTGGATTGCCCCTTGTCTATGAGACATATCCTAAATTCTGCTTAAATCCGCCGCGTGCAGGGCGGCCGGCGGGCTCGCTTCGACAGTGGCTTCGCAGCCCGGCGGCGGCAGCGGTATGGCTCATCATGAGGCTTCGACCTATATAGCTGTATGTAAGCTGTTTATATCTGTTTTAACGGCCTTCCGTAGCGCATGCTGCAAGCCTTCTTGCCGTTTTCTGTCCTAAGCGCGAGAGTGACATTGGGGCGGATGTCAGGTTGCATTGGGCCGAATGCAACCTTGCATTGGGACGGATGTCACCTTGCATTGGGGCAGATTTCACTCTCTGGAATGCTTCAAAGATTGGCTTCCATGCTTGTAGCAACGGGCTGTTGTGCATGGCGTCGTGCCAATTGATAGCTGAGGTCGGCCTTCGGGGATGGGAGCGAGGGAGTAGAGGGGGCAATCACTCATCTACATGGCATTCAGAGTATGCAGAAGCCGACCTGTAGATGGCTACAAGTCGGCTTCCGGAGCTGAGTATGTGTGGGCTGTCGGCGATGGCCGGCAGCGGGCCGGCAGGGCTGGTGAGTGGAGCGCCCTTGCCTGCGTGGGTGTATTATACGAACCAGCGTACGTAGCAGAAGTCCTGACGGTTAGGCAGTTCCTTTCTGCGGGGGTACATACGATAGGCCACCTTGAAGGAGCCTGCGAGGTCGATGCTTGAGGTGAGCTCGAAGGTGAAGAGATTTCCTTCGTGCTTGACGAGGTTCATAGGCATCACTTCGTGCACCACTTCGTTGCCGTCGTTGCCGGTGAGCACTACGAGGTCAATGCCGACTGCGTCGTCGAGGCCTTGTTCGTCGATGATGTGTCGCACGGTGAACTCCTTGCCGCTGATGAGGGTTCCAGAGAGCAGGTTATCGCTTCTTTCGCTGCTCACCACGCGTATGCTGTCCCAGCGTTGAGCCACGCTCTCTTTCCAGGCAGCGATGTCCTTGGCAAGGGCGTTGTTGTCGGCGGCCAGCTTCTTGAAGCGTGCGGCTTCGGGGTTGTAGAAGCGGTCATAGTAGTCGTCAAGCTGACGCTTCATGGTGTAGTTGGGGGCGATGCGTGCGATAG
This sequence comes from uncultured Bacteroidales bacterium, assembly GCA_945836755.1. Lineage (GTDB taxonomy): Bacteria > Bacteroidota > Bacteroidia > Bacteroidales > Bacteroidaceae > Alloprevotella. The sequence goes on along the minus strand of CAMAMB010000019.1, from coordinate 25,423 downwards.
AGTTCTTGACGGTGCGCACCCATGCCTCGCTGAAGCCTTGCCTGTTGCGAGAGTAGTAGAGGGGTATAATCTCCTGCTCCAGCATGGAATAGATGGTGGAGGCGTCGAGCTTGTCCTGATGATCTTGGTTCTGATAGGTGCGACGGTCGGTGAGGGCCCAGCCTGCGCCTTCGCGGTATCCTTCATACCACCATCCGTCGAGTACGGAGAGGTTGACAACGCCGTTCATGAGAGCCTTTTCGCCGGAAGTACCGGAAGCCTCGAGGGGACGTGTGGGGGTGTTCATCCAGATATCTACACCAGAGACGAGACGGCGTGCGAGCTGCATGTCGTAGTTGTCGAGGAAGATAATCTTACCCATGAACTCGGGACGCTGCGAGATGTCGTAGATCTTCTTGATGAGGCCCTGGCCTGCGCCATCGGCGGGGTGTGCCTTACCTGCGAAAAGGAACTGCACGGGATACTTGGGGTTGTTGACAATCTTGCTCAGACGGTCGAGGTCAGAGAAGAGGAGGTGGGCACGCTTGTAGGTGGCGAAGCGGCGGGCGAAGCCGATGAGCAGGGCGTTGGGGTTGATCTTGTCGAGGAGGCTGACCACCATGGAGGGGTCGCCCTGGTTGCGCAGCCAGTTCTCGCGGAAGCGATGGCGTATGTAGTCGATGAGCTTCTTCTTGAGCGCTACGCGGGTTTCCCAAATCACCTCGTCGGGCACATTGTATATCTTTTTCCAGACTTCCTCGTTGCTCTGGTCGAGTATGTAGTCTTTTCCGAGATACTTGCGGTATACGGCTTGCCACTCCTTGGCACACCATGTGGGGAAGTGTACGCCGTTGGTCACGTAGCCTACATGGCTCTCTTCAGGGTTGGGGTTGTAGATTTCAGCCCATTCGTCGTGAGTGCGCTCGGTGTGGTCGAGGCGTTCGGGTGAAGGCATGTATCCGCCCCAGATGCCCTTGAACATCTGCTGGCTGACACGGCCGTGGAGCCAGCTTACGCCGTTGACTTCCTGGCAGGTCTTGCAGAGGAAGGTGGACATGCAGAACTTTTCGCCCTTGTCGTCGGGGTTGGTTCGTCCAAGGCCCATGAAGTCGTCCCAGCTGATGCCGAGGCGGGCGGGGAACTGGTTCATGTATTTGTTGAAGAGCCCCTCGTCGAAGTAGTCGTGTCCGGCGGGAACGGGCGTGTGGACGGTGTAGAGGGAGGATGCACGAACGAGCTCGAGGGCCTGGTCGAAGTTGAGGCCGCTCTCTACGTAGTCAACCAAGCGCTGCACGTTGCAAAGGGCAGCATGGCCTTCGTTGCAGTGGTAAATGTCTTTGGTGATGCCGAGCTTCTTGAGCGCGAGCATGCCGCCGATGCCGAGCAGATATTCCTGCTTGATGCGGTTCTCCCAGTCGCCGCCGTAGAGAGAGTGGGTGATACGACGGTCGTACTCAGAGTTAAGTTCGTTATCAGTATCAAGCAGATAGAGAGAGATGCGACCCACATTGGCGCGCCAGAGAGAGGCGTGAACCATGAAGTTGGGGTAGGGAACGTCAACAACTACCTGGTTACCGTCTTTGTCGAGCACGCGCTCGATGGGCAGACTGTCGAAGTCCTGGGCTTCATAGTTGGCAATCTGCTGTCCGTCCATGGAGAGCGACTGTGTGAAGTAGCCGTAGCGATAGAGGAAGCCTACGGCCACCATGTCAACGTTGCTGTCGGAGGCTTCTTTGAGGTAGTCGCCGGCGAGAATGCCGAGGCCGCCGGAGTAAATCTTGAGTACATGGGAGAGGCCGTACTCCATGCAGAAGTAGGCTACGGAGGCGCGCTTGGCGTTAGGCTTCACATCCATGTATTTGCGGAACTCGTTGTAGACCTTGTTCATCTTGGCAATGAACTCATCGTCCTTGGAGATTTCGGTAAGGCGGTCGTAGTCAATGCTGCGAAGGAGCTCGATGGGGTTGCGGCGTACTTTGTGCCAGAGGTCCACGTCGAGAGAGGCGAAGAGGTCAAGGGCGTCTGTGCTCCAAGACCACCAGAGGTTGTGAGAGAGCTCATCCAGCTTGCTGAGTGCTTCGGGGATGTGGCTCTTTACGTTAATCACTTTCCAAAAGGGTTGGTTGGAATTACTGATTTTGATATTCATCGTATTGAAAGATAAATTGTGAATTCGTTATGTATGGGAGGGTTGCGTGGGCGAGGCCACGTCGTTTAAGCAGGCTGTGAAGTGGCCTTTTTCAGGGCTACTTTGTAAGCCTGATAGTAGTGGCTGATAAAGTGTTGCCATTCGGCCTTTGCTGAGAGCCTTGTGGCCTTGTTGCGTATGGCTGTCCGCTCCTTCTCCGGGGTTGCTGAGAGGGTGAGGATGGTCTGCGCAATGGCGTCGGCTGTGTCGTAATAGTTGTTGTCGTCACGATGGAGCACACAGACCCCATCGCTCAGGCTTGCCTTGCCTTTCAGCTCGGCCTCCACCCACTGGCCAAAACCACTGAGGTCGGTGGTGATGCAGGGAGTATGGAAGGCACAACTCTCTAACGGTGTGTATCCCCAAGGCTCATAATATGAAGGATAGATGGTAAGGTCATTGGCCGTCAGCATGTCGTAGTAGGAGAGGTTGAAGATGCCGTCCTTCCCATCGAGATAGCAGGGAATGAGAATGACCTTTACGTGGTCGGTCGCTTTGTTAGTGAGCCCGAGGCTGTGGATGGTGGCAATGATGCGGTCCTCGTAGAAGTTGTTGAGCTCGTGAGTAATGATGGGCTCGTGGAGAGGCTCGAGGGCAGGTTGGGGTAGGGTGAGACGCTCCAGCAGGTCCTGACGCGGCTGCTTGACCCAGCAGGGCACTTCGATGAGGGCGAGCACCTGTGTGTCTTCTTTCTCTTGAAGGGCTCGCTTGAGGCGGGCCATGCTCTCAAAGAATACGTCGAAGCCTTTACAGCGGTAGTCGTTGCGTCCACTGGTGGAGACGATGAGTGTGTCGGCCGGCATCTGTGTGCCGAGCAACTTGGATGCCACCTCGAGGATGCGGGTGCGGGCCTTGCGGCGGGTGGCTGTGAAGGCTGCTCCCTTGGGTACGAAGTCCGGCTCGAAGCCGTTGGGCAGTATGACGTCGGCGGGACGGTCTAAGAGTTGACGGCACTCGAGGTCGGTGAAGGTGCTCACGGTGGTGAAGCAATCTGCCAGATGGGCGCTCTGTCGCTCGATGCTATGCTTGGCTTCCATGTGAAGCTCTTCAGCCATCTGGTTGCCATTATATCCCTTGAAGTAAGCGTATAGCTGCTTGTTGTTGCCGGCGATGGAGCGTCCTATGCTGGTGGCGTGGGTGGTGAAGACCGTGGCCACATGGGGATGCTGGTGCTTGAGGAAGAGCATTCCAAGCCCTGACATCCACTCGTGGGCCTGATAGACGACCTTGGCTTTTTTATCTAAGCAGCTCCCCACAATGGCTGCCACGAAGCGGCCCGCTGCCGTAGAGAACATGGAGGCTTCGTCATAGTCGCCGTAGGCACGGATGGAGGATACGCCAAATAGCTGCCAGGCGGCAGCGTAAATCTCATCCTTCTCGGCATAGAGGGGGGTAAAGTCCACCAGCACGGCAATGGGGCGGCCCGGCACGTCCCAACGTCCTATGCGACAGGGAATACCGGCTGCGGAAGAGGCTTCGCGCCAGGCAGGCAGCAACTCGGTTTCTTCGATAAAATCGGGATTGGCGGCAGGCTGTTTGAAATCAGGCCCTATAAAAACAAGACCATCGTTGAAACGGGTCTTCAGTGTCTTGGCGTGAGAAGATAGAACGGTGTATATGCCACCGACTTTATTGCAAACTTCCCAACTTGTCTCAAATAAGAAATCTGGGGATAGTGAAATCTCTTTCATATCGTGTGAACAAAACAAAGACCGACAGGAGGGCAGGGTCATTAGGCCTATAATTTTCCTAATCGGTCTTAAAAAGTGGTGCAAAGATATGATTTTGAGCGCAAAGAACAAAGCAATGCCGTAAAATCTTGGTCTTGCTGCACTGCCATGGGGTAGAATGTGACGGGTATAGCCTATGCGAAGAGGGCTGTAGCAACGAGCAGAGTGTAGGTCAGGAGGAGTGTCAGGCTGATGGTTTGAGCCTCAATCTCTGCAGAACTGGTGGAGATGGCAACCGGATGTACTTTTTTCGTATATAGGTAATGAAGTGAGTAGCCTACGAGGCAACCAAAGGACACTCCCACAGTGATGTCGCCCAGATAATGTACGCCGAGATAGACTCGGGTCCAGCAGTTTAGGAGCACCCACGAAGCAAGTATCCATGTAAGCAGTCGCTGGCGATATAGCAGGGAGAGGAAGGTGGCACAGGCCGCTGTGTTCGCTGCATGGCTGGAGAAAAAGCCGTAGCGGCCTGCTCGGTAGCCGTCGACGGTATCAATGAGGTAGTAAAGATGGGGGTCTTGGGTAGGCCTAAATCTTGCCACCATGGGCTTAAAGAGGGTGGAGGCTGTTTGGTCGGCTATGAGAATGCAGAGTAGGATGGCCAGAATAGCCTTGTAATGCCCGCGGCGTATAAGGCCTATGAATACCACGACAGCTAAGGGTAGCCACACTATGGTCCTGGTGGCCAAGCGGGCAAGGGAGTCGAGGAAGAGACTCCTGCTTCCATTGAGCAGGAGGGTGAGTGCCTGGTCGATCTCTGTCATTATGCTATATATTATAAATAGGTCTATGGGTATCGTACTACTATGGGGCAGAAGCCCTAAGGATGGATATGCCGCAAAGCCGGCGGAGCTAATGGTGAGTTATATCCAGCCGATGTGGTCAGTCGTTATATAAGTTTCTTTCCCATCAGGCAGCTTGATGCGGACCCATTCATCTTTTGTGGTACCTCCGGCGCTGAGGTGCAGGATGGCAGAAAGCTTGATGAGGGTGCCCTCAGTGATGGTCTGTTGCGTCTTTGACGTGAGCGAGGGCGCAGTGTATCCTTCTGTGGTATGGAGCACAACTCCCTCATCGCCTTCAGTGGGGGCTGTCTCTACAGCCGACAGGGGAGGCATGGCCTGGTATCTTAACCATGCGCAGGTCTCGGCACATGCGAAAACCACCAGGCAGACGATGGCCAGTAGGCGCAGTCTTGGTGAGAGGCGTGGACGGCGGAGCATGTAGGCCGCCAAGAAGAGTGTCAGCGCTGCCAACAACATAACCAAGGCCAGCAATCCTGCATTCGAGGAGCGGCCTCCGTAGATGATGGTCCGTAGCCAGCTAAGAATGATGTTGTCGCTCTCGTGGGTGGAGGATACGTTCAACTTCTCGCTGACCACCTCCATGTTATGACGAGCAGCCTCAAGGTCGGGCTGATAGCGCAGTGCACGCTTGAAGTGGAGAAGAGCTTTGGGATAGTTGCGAAGCTTGTAGTGGCATACCCCTATGTTGTAGTTAAGGGCAGCGAATGCTTCCGGATAGGTGGCGTGTGCCGTGGCTTGTTCGTACGTCCTCAGGGCAGCCACATAGTTGCCTTGCGCAAATAGTTTGTCAGCCTGCGCGGCTTGGTCGTTCATGGGCGCAGCCTGTGTGTCGGTGATAGATGCACTAAATAAGCAGTATATCAGGATGAGGAGAGCAGTAATAGGGCGAGCCATAGGGCGAGGAATGGTCATCGAAGGTGTATATGTTTAGTGGCTTGATGCGCCGAGGAGCAAGGTACGTACCCGCTGCATCATTTCGGTGTCAGGCATGCTGGTCTGTGGGGCAAAACGGGCATACTCGCAGAGGCTGATGAGCTGAGTGTATTCTGAGGCTGTCTCTTCTGAAAGCCCGGCCTGTTGAAGCGCTTGCTGGATTTCTTCTTTGGCACAGCTGCTTGCTTGGATGTGGTATCTGTCAAGCAGAGCCTCTGTGAGCAGGTGATGCACCTCTTGATAGAAGGCCTCGCGTGTGGTGGGAGAGGCATCTTGCAAGAGTGACTGGCAATGGTCGAGGCGTTGCTTCATCTTACGATAAGCTTTAGTGTCAGCAAACCATGTGCCTCTCTTCTGAGCGTAGAAGCGGTAGGCAAGTCGTAGTGCCCAATAGAGTGAGAGGAGAATGGCGAGTGTAGCGAGGTGTCTCCATCCCGGCACAAAGATGGAGCTTGGTGAGGTAGCTATCGTGTCGGCAGCCAGTGTGGGTTGTATGGTTTGGTTGGCATACGAGGTGGCATTCGCCTTCCTCGTCCCCTTGGCTACATGGAACGACGTAGGCTCTGTTTCTAAAGTGACGTATCTCCCTTGCTGAAGGTCATAGTAGGTAAATACCACAGGAGGGATGGTGTAGTCTCCCACGTTTTGTGGTACGAACTGATAGTCATAATATATCTCGCCCGTTATACCAGAGGTGGTGGCGTGTGTCTTGTCGGTCTGTTTGGGAGCGGTAGCGTCAAAGTCTTTTGGAAAGATACAAACAGGCGGAGTGATGAGCTTCATGTTGCCATTTCCTCTGAGAGTAACCCGATATACGGCCATGTCTCCGGTATGTGGCGTACCTCCCAGTAGTTTTCCCTCCAGCTGGAAGGTTCCCACCGCATTGGTGAAGGTTGACGGACGTGGTGAGGGAAGGGCATCCACCTTTATGGTCTTGTCAGCCACGGTTCTATTGACCTCTACGCCCACTCTACCTCCCCCGTTGAAGAAAATGTCAAGGGGTGACAGTGACTTGTCCTGTTGGATGACGGTAACCTTATAGGTGATGCCGGGGATAGTGATTTCGCCACTTTGCTGAGGCATCAGAAGGTACTGCTGGAGAGTCGCTACACGGTATGAGTGACCGTTCCTGTTCTCTATGTCTGCCTGTTTCTGCGCTGTCGGATCGCCTAACTCCTGGGCGATGACCCCTTTGAAGTCCGGCTTGCTTACAAGTTCGGTGGAGTTGACCATTACCCCTGATTTAGCGTGCAGGCGGTAGGTCACGAGGAAGGCCTCTTGCTCCATCACTCTTTGTTTGCTGACAGTCATGTCAATGAAGAGGTCTTTGTGAGTGATGGGAGTGCCTACCGCCTGTTCCTCCTCTTGGGGGGCGGCAGCCTGATTGTTTTTGATGGTAGCGCCTTTGAGGGTGATGGGCTTTGACTGTATGCGTCTACCTTCTGCCATGGCCGACGCGCTACCTATCCGTATATCCCCTTCTTGTTTCGGGGTGATGATGTAGGTATAGCATACTTGGTCTTCGTGAGTGACGTGCCCATTCACGATGGTGGTGTTGCTGATTGACGATTTACTTGGGCCGGAGAGTAGCTTGAAAGCATTGAGTGAGGGCGGTCTGAAGTCAGTAACGTCAGAGGATGAGATGGTGAAGGTGAGGCGATAGTACCCAGCCACCGGTGTCACCTTTGCGGTCATGGTCTGGGCCGTAGCAGAATATGCGAGTAGGCTCAGAACAGAGGCGAAGATATATCTGAGGAGAGTTTGATGGTTCATGTAGAGTGGCACGCAATGAGAGTAGCACATGGCCGTGAGGTTACCAATTCTTGTCAAGGCTTCGCTTATAGGGCTTTGCTTGTTTGAGCTTTTCGAGGGTACGTTTCTCTGCCTGTCTGACAAGGTTCTGATAGGCTTCCGTTTGCTTGTTGGGTTGCTGTTTCTGCTGGTCTTGTGGCTGTGGTTGTTGCTGCTGTTGCTGTTGTTGCTGCTGTTGTTGCTGCTTCTGCTGTTGCTTCTTCTGTTGCTGTTGGTTTTGAGACTGATCTTTTAGCTGTTTCTGACAGAGTGCCAGATTGTATCGTGTCTCATCGGCCTGTGGCCATAGCCGCAGGGCTTGCTTGTATTGCTCAATGGCTTCCTTCAGCAGGTTCGTCTTTTGTTGTCCGTCGTGGAGGGCTTGCTGCTGTCTGATGTACCCTCTGCCATGGTAGGCACACGACTTGACATAGCGGTTGGTCTCATACCTTATCACTTGCTCATAGAGGCTGTCGGCAGCATGCGTATCTCCCTTGGCCAGAAACACATCTGCCATATTGAACAGGGCGCGTGTGTGGCGCGGGTTTGTCCGCAGGGCTTTCATGTAGTGTTCTCCGGCTCGGTCGAAGTCGCCTTGCCCGAAGCGGGTATTCCCTTTGTGTATTTCTCTATATTCTTTGTTTTGTGCCATGGTGGGCTGCGCCTGTACACTCAGTCCGGCTATCAATAGAATAAGCAGGTGCTGCCGGTTGATGAAGGTGCGCCCGGTAAAGAACAACTTGAGCCTACGTCCTAAGGCATACTTTGTGGTGAACAGGCACCCCTCAAGGAGGATGAGGAGGAAGCCTATGAGGGTGAAGGCCTGAAATTGTTCGTTGGCTTTACTGAAAGAGGTGGAGGTGCTTTTGCGCTTCAAGGTGCTTAGCTCTGAGGTCAATCTCTCACCGGCCGCGCCCATGCTCTCCAGGTGAAGGTAGAAACCGCCGGCAGCTTCTGCCACCTCTTTGGCCATCTGCTCGTTGAGAGCTGTATGCACGGGGGCGCCTCCTTCGTCTGTCAGCATGCCTCCGCCGGGTAGTGGGATGGGAGCACCCTCTGTGGAGCCCACTCCCACGACTATTACCTTAATTCCCTTTTGCGAGGCGTTGCGCGCCGCTTCTTTCGCTCCTTCGGTATGGTCCTCGCCATCGGTGATGAGTATGAGGGCTTTCCCCACTTCGTTGTCAGTGGAGAAGTTCTTCATGCCTAACGAGATGGCCGCCGCAAGATTGGTGCCTTGGAGAGTGACCATGTCCGTGTGAATGTTTTCTATGAAGGTTGAAGCCATTGCCAGGTCACCGGTCATGGGCATGATGGGGTAGGCCTCCCCGGCAAATACGCCCAGGGCTATCTTGCTGCCGGTCAGCCGCGAGGTGAGGTCGCTCAGAAACATTTTGGTCTTGTTGAGGCGTGAGTCGCCGGTGTCTTCGGCAAGCATGGAGTTTGACACATCGACCATCAATGTCACTTCTATGCCGTCGGTGGTATCAACCTCTGTGCGCTGACCATATTGAGGGCGTGCCAAGGCTATGATCAGAAACGCCATGCTACCTATGACCATGGCGGCCTTCACATGAAGTCGTATGGGCGACATACCTGCTACCAACCGTCTCAGGGCGGTGTGTTCGGCCAGTCTGAGCAGTGCCTTCCGTCTCTGGTGGGTGTGAAGCAGCCAGAGCCCGATGAGCAGCGGGAGCAAGCAGAGCAGGTATAGGTAGTGAGGACTTGCGAATTGAAAATCAGTCATGCTGTGATAGCTATGTGAACTTCCCTCTGAGGAGGAATGTCAGTGCGTGTGATGGTTATCTTGCCGGGGCGGAAACTTGGCTGGGCCACTTTCCCTTACGGCAGGCGTCGCAGATAGGTCTGATGAAGTATAAATTCTATCAGCAGACACAGAAGGGCTGCAATCAGGAAAGGCTGGTATGCTTCGTAGTGCCCTGAGTGATGGAGGGTGCGTAGCTTAGTCTTTTCCAGCTTGTCAATATCCTTATAGACGGCCTTCAGCATGTCCTTGGAGTCGGCCTTGTAGAACACGCCCCCTGTCTGTTCCGCGATTTGCTTGAGGGGGGCGCTGTCGGCTGCTGCGGCCACCTTAGTCGTATACACCTCTCCATTGGGGAGCATGGCCACGGGCACTTCCACCTCACCCTCTCCGCCCAGGAGGATGGTGTACACTCTGACGCCTTTCTCTCGTGCTATGTCGGCTGCCATGAGGGGTTGGATTTCGCCGGTGTTGTTGGCGCCGTCGGTGAGTAGGATGACCACCTTGCTCTTTGTCTTGCTATCGCTCAGATGGCTGGTGGCAAGGGCAAGTCCCATGCCGATGGCGGTGCCGGGTGCGATGATGCCATCTTGCTGTAGCTGACAGGAGGCGGTGGCCAGCAGGCCGGTGAGAGTGGCGTGGTCGGTGGTGAGGGGGCACTTGGTGAATGCTTCTCCGCCGAACAAGATGAGGCCGATGTTGTCGTTGGGACGTCCGTTGATGAACTCGCAGGCCACTTCCTTGGCTGCTGTGATTCGGTTGGGCCTGACATCTGAGTAGCTCATGCTGGCGGAGATGTCCATGGTGAGCATGATGTCGATGCCTTCCGTCTCTCGCTCGTTGAGCGAATATGGGGTTTGAGGCCTTGCCAGCACCAGGATGAGCAGGCTGAGTGCGACAATGCGCAGAATGAACGGAAGCCCCTGCAGTCTGACACGCATGGTGCGCGGAAGCCTCTCCATGTCGATGGTGGTGGAGACGGTCAGGGAGGCGTCGTGGCGCTTCTTCTGAAGCAGATACCACAATATATAAGGTATCAGCAGCAGAAGCAACAGGAGAAAGGCAGGTTGTGAAAAGCTGAGGGGCATGGCTGCGTGGGGCGTGTATGTCGGGGTGAGGGTCAGAAGGGGAGGTAGGAGTCACGTATCAAGGTGACCGTCTGCCACAGACAGAGCAGACAGAGCAGGCAACCTACGATGGCGGTTATTCTGAGCGTGAGGCGTATCTGGGCTTGCCGCTTGTCAGAGAGCGTGCGCCATTCAATGCGGGGCTTCTGTTCGACTTCATGAATAGGCTTCGTGCTGTCTACAAGGGCTGTGACAGTGGCCAGTCCCTCCTCGCGTTCCTCGCGTGATGCTTGCGCGCGGGCATATTTGGCGAGATCGGCCTTGGACATGACCTTTTCGAGGCGTCGCTGTATCTCCGGGTCGGTGTCTGTTTGGGAGAGGGCATGAGAAATCTCACGCGACACCATCTCGTGTGCGTCAATTCCGAAATGCCCTTGCAGGTAGCCGCGCAGGGTGGCTGTGAGTGCTTCGTAGAAGGCTTCGGCGCTGTTGCCAAGGTGGCTCTTCAGGGCTTCTAACTCTTTCCGGGCCTGGATGTGAGGCGGTACGGGGGGATAGATGATGACTTTCTTGACCCAAACCTTGGGGTCGCTCAGTCGGGCCATGCACAGCAGCATGACGAGGAGTGACAGTGCGCAGCCGCCGAGCCACATAGGCTGTTCGAGTGTCCAGTCCAAGGGAGCGGCGGCAGGGGCGTAGGGTCCGTTGAAGTCGGCCACGTGTACGGTGTCTACTTCGACAGTGCTCACCTTCAGTGCCAAGTCGCCGTGAGCCTTCAGCTTGTGGCCGGCCACTTCTATTTCGAAGGCCGGCAGGCGGTATATCGCAGAGTCAAATGAGGTGAGGTAGTAGGTACGGCTTAGCTGTTGCAGTCCCTCGGGCGCTGAGGTCTTGACGATGTCGTCAGCCCTGACCATCTCCACCCCTTTGGCAATCTCTGTGCCGGGCGCCCATTCCGGGAAGTGCACTGCCTTCCCCTTTTGAGCCCTGCAGGTAAGGGTCAGGGCTGCTTGTTCGCCTATGAGAATGGCCTGGGGCTCTAAGGTGGCAGTGGCCACGTCGCCTGTCTGGTCGCTCTGGCTGGCTTTGCCCGGGCTGTCGCTGAGGGAAGTGCCTTGTCCCGGGCTCTCCTGCGCAGAGGCGGCGTTGCCCTTGACGCCAAGGCTGAGGCAGAAGGCGCTGAGCAAGAGGATGGTACGGATGATGGGAGAGGAGAGCATAGGGTCGGTGAAAGTAGAAGTCAAGTGAGGGGAGCGTTGTCGAAGTCGGGGTGAGGCATGCCGCATGCCCGTCTTGTCAGGAGGTTGACTTAGCGCTGTGTCCCCGTTTCGAGCAGGGCCATGAGGGGCATGACAAAGTCTGAGCGGGTGTCAGTCTCCATGTAGCGTGCGGGCCGTGCGGCGAAGAGGGTTCTGACCTCCTCTCTCCGCTTCTCGGCGAGGGCTCGGTAGCGTGCCCTGGTTTGCGGGCTGGAGGTGTCGATGGTGATGTGCGAGCCGGTCTCGGCGTCGGTGTAGTTGACGAGCCCCACGTTCGGTAATGTGTCTGCCAGGGTGTCGCTGCATCTGATGGCCACAAGGTCGTGGCGGGCTGCCACGGCGTTGAGAGGCGCGGTGTAGTCGTGTGGCGAGATGAAGTCGCTGAGCAGGAACGCGATGCAGCGTTTCTTCATCACCCGCATGATAAATTCGAGGGGAGCGCGCAGGTCGGTCTGTCGTCCGGTGGGCTCGAAGGAGAGCATCTCGCGGATGAGGCGCAGTATGTGGCCTCTGCCGCGAGCGGCGGGTATGTAGAGTTCCACTTTGTCGGTAAAGAGAACGAGGCCCACCTTGTCTCCGCCTCGAAGGGCTGAGAGGGCAAGTGTGGCTGCTATCTCAGCACACCGCTCTCGCAGGGTGCTCGCCGACGTTCCGCAGTGGGCGGCGCTTGCCGAGACGTCGATGAGGAGCATCATGGTGAGTTCGCGTTCTTCCTCCCACACCTTCACATGGGGCTTGCCTGTGCGTGCCGTCACGCTCCAGTCTATGTCTCTGACCTCGTCGCCTATGGAGTACTCGCGCACCTCTGCCAGCTGCATGCCACGGCCTTTGAAGGCTGCGTGGTAGTGGCCTGTCAGTGCGCCGTCAACAAGGCGGCGGGTCTTTATCTCGAGGAGGCGGACGCCTCGCATCAACTCTTTGTGGTCCATGGTGAGGGCGGGGTGGGGCAGGCGACGCTGTGGTCAGCGCGTTGCCGACTGCGTGGTGGGACTATGGCAGGGGGATATGACGCACTATCTGGCTGACAATGTCGTCAGGCCCCATCTCTTCGGCGTCGGCTTCGTAGGTGAGGCAGAGACGTGCCCGGAGTACGTCGGGGGCGAGTTCTCTGACATCGTCGGGCAGCACATAGGTTCTTCCCTTCATGAGGGCCAGTGCCCTTGCAGCCAGACAGAGATTGATGCCTGCACGAGGTGAGGCGCCGGTGGCGATGAGGGGCTTCATGGCTTCGAGACCGTAGTCTTCGGGTGCACGTGTGGCCCATACCAGACGTACGGCATACTCTGTGATGCGAGGGTCTACATAGACTTGTCGCACGCAGTCGCGTGCCTTCATGATGTCGTCAATGCCGGCCACGGGCGAGTTGTCCTTGGCGTGTGTGGCCGGGCTGAGGTGGGCGTTGACAATCTGCACTTCCTCGTCGGGGCTGGGGTATCCCACCTTGACCTTCATCATGAAGCGGTCGGTCTGTGCTTCGGGCAGGGGGTAGGTGCCTTCTTGCTCGATGGGGTTTTGTGTAGCCATGACCATGAAGAGCTCGGGCAGGCGTAGCGTCTGTTCGCCCAGGGTCACCTGGCCTTCCTGCATGGCTTCGAGCAACGCGCTTTGCACCTTGGCCGGAGCGCGGTTAATCTCGTCGGCCAGCACGAAGTGGGCAAAGATGGGGCCACGCTTCACCTTGAAGGCTTCTTCGCGTTGGCTGTAGATGAGCGTACCGGTGACGTCGGCGGGCAGCATGTCGGGCGTAAACTGTATACGGCCGAACCGTGCCCCCACTGCTTCGGCCAGGGTCTTGATGGCCAAGGTCTTGGCCAGTCCCGGCAGACCTTCGAGCAGGATGTGGCCTCCGCTGAGCAAGGCCACCAGCAGCCTCTCGCGCAGGTGTTCCTGCCCCACAATGGTATGCTTCATGCGTTCCTGGAGCGCTGCCGCCACTTGGGCGCCCATGAGCAGTTGTTCGTTGATAGGGTGCATCGAATGAATATTGGTGTGTGAAGTGGATGGATTGGAGTAATCGGGCAATGGGATAAGGGGGCAAATGAGCCCGCCTTAGGCCATATCAGCCGCAAAGGTACTGCTTTTATAGTGTCGTGTGTATTAAAAAAACTCAAAACCACCCGTACCCGCTTTTGGCGTGCCGTGGCTGTGGGACAATGGGCATGAGGTTCCATCTGCCGCATCAGTCAGTGGCTTCGTCGTGCAACGCCCGTATAGCCCCATGCGGAAAGGCTTTACTGCAATGCTTGCCGTTAAAACTGGAAGCATTGCAGTCGCGCGTAGATGCCTTGCCGTGGTGTGTAGACCCTTTGGGGAGATTTTTTTGAGCTGTGCAGGGGGGTGCGATGTAAGGTGGAGGATGGTCTCTCCCTATACATAATCTTGTTCGAGATTTTTTCTGCCACATCTTACACTACTGTTGTAGAAATATGATAGTCAGTATGTTAGATATGTAGCGTTTGCGTCCTCTACCTGCCATCTATCTTACACACATGCAGCATGGCAGCGCCCCGGTGCAGCCCTTGACGAGGGAGGCGGGTGGGGGCAGATGGCGCGTGGCCCCATGGCGGGGCGGCGTGGCGATATGTAAAAAAATGTGTGTAAAAGATGGCGACGATGTGGCAGGAAGGCTTATCTTTGTGGCCTCAGCCCCGGCTCGCAGTGAAATAGCTCGGCCGGCGCGTGGAGCAATGATACGATTTTTTTCACTCGATATACATTTCATTTCTCTCTATGATGACGCTTGACATACTTATTTGCTCTATTGATAAGGGTATTGTGCGTGTGCAGGATGTGCTTCTTGAGCCCCGCGAGGGGGTGAGGTACGTCGTGTCGTATCAGTATACCGACGCGCGGTATCTGGACCTTATACCGGCTTCGGTGAAGGGACGAGAGGATGTGTCGCTCTTCCTCTATAAAGGCAGAGGACTATCGGCGAACCGCAATTTGGCGTTGGATAAGGCGACTGCAGACCTTGTGATGTATGCCGACGACGATGCCCGCCTGTTAGACGATACCCCGGACCGTGCGATAGCACCGTTCGTGGCCGACGAGGAGCTCGATGTCGCCTTCTTCCAGGCGTCAACCTACACGGGGCGGCCGTTGAAGTCGTATCCCGAGAAGGGTTTCCGGATAAGTCGACGTGAACAGGATTATGGCATTTCGGCCTTAGAGATGGTGTGCCGGCGCCGCAGGGTGCAGGGCAAGGTGCGCTTCGATGAGCGCTTTGGCCTGGGTACACGGTTCTTGACCTGTGGCGAGGAGGAGGTATGGCTCGACGATGCCCTGAGAGCAGGGCTGCGCATGGCCTACATTCCGCAAAAGCTGGTAGAGACGAGCACGATGCTCAAGAGCGCTGAGCTGTACTCTTCAGCCGGCGTGATGCGCAGCCGTGGCGCCATCATGTACTATCGCTATGGCAGCGCGGCCTTTTTCAGCTGCTTCCGTCTGGCGCTGAGTAGCTGGCGCGAGGGCCGCTGTGGCTTCTGGATGATGTTTACCCATCTCATAGAGGGCATACGCTACGTCAAGCAGACACCCCGTCAGGGAGTTTAGCGCGTTTCGGCCTCCTGAGACCCTCTGCCCGGGATGCAAGGAGAGAGGCCAGTCTCACAGAACAACGGGCAGCGAGAGATGACACACATTATAATATGAACGATATGTTGAGTATTTGTTTTCTTATATCTACGACACACGGACGTATAAAGGGAGTGGAACATCTGTTAATGCCTGCTGCCGAGGGAGTAAGCTATGTGGTGGCCTGGCAGCTGCCTGCGGGCGAAGAGGCACAGTATCCGCTGCCCGAGGGATTGAAGAATAGAGACGACGTGACCGTGCTCCGCTGGAACGGAAAAGGACTGTCGGCCAACCGTAACTATGCCCTTGACTATGTGAAAGAGCACTCCTTAGAGGCGAAGAGTGAGGGGAGATCTGCGCCCGACTTGCTGGTGATAGCAGCCGACGATGATAACCGCTACTCCCCCTCCGACGTCCAGGCCATACGCAGTGCGTTCACCTCGTACCCCGAAGCGGACATCATACACTTTGAGGCCCGCGACTACGACGGACTCCCCCTGCGCACCTACCCCTCCGAGCCTTTGTGGTGGACATCGCGCAGACGCTTGTTCAGCTGTCTGTCTTCATGCTGCATCGTTGTGAGGAACAGTCCTAAGCTCCCGGCCTTTGACACACGCTTCGGACTGGGCGCCTATCTGGGGTGTGCAGAGGAGGAACTATATGTGCATGAGGCCATTGTGAAGGGAGGACTTCGCTGTCTGTACTTGCCCGTGTCGATTGTACGCACCGCCAAGTGTACCACAGCCTCGCGCCTGCTTACCGACGCCTCTGTGGCGAGAGCCAAAGGAGCCCTGCTCTACCTGCTGCACGGCTGGTGGGGGGCGCAGATGAGGGTGGCGGCTTTCTGCCTGCGCAAGCCCCAGATCTCCTTCCGGCTGAGAATACAGCTTTGGCACAGCATGAGGGAGGGAATAGAGTACATGGCCAAAAATGCCTGACCTTTTATGCAAGAAGGGCATAAGATTTTGAGGCAACTCAGTGTGGTTGTGCCTTTCTACAACAGAGAGGCCTGGCTGCCCGACACGCTGCGCTCCATCGAGCAGAGCCCGGTGTGGCCCGGCGTGCTGCTGCTTGTGGACAACGGTAGCACAGACAAGAGCCGCGACCTCTGCGCACAGACGGTGCGGCACATGGAGAAGGAGATAGATGCCAGGATCCTGTCTTGCCCACGCCGAGGCGCCACAGCCGCCCGCAATTATGGCCTCTCAGAGGTGACGACGGAGTGGGTATACTTCTTCGACTCAGACGACCTATGGTCAGCCGACTTTTTGACGGACATGGGAAGCCTGCTGCCGTCTCACGCAAAGGAAGAAGGTGCGGCAGTGGACGTTTTCGCCTTCCGGACAAACATCGTGACCGATGGGGGCGGCCGGATTGTGAAGAAAGTCTCCTTCTCGCAGCACCCGGCGCCACAGATATTGCTCTCCCACCTGGCCACACAGAATATGTGTATGCGTACATCCTTTGTGCGCGAAATTGGTGGCTGGCGAGACGACCTTTCTTACCACAACGACTGGGAACTGGGGGTGAGAGCCACTATAGCGATGCAGGGCGGGCATCACGGGACGTTGTCATGGCTGAAAGACAAGGTCTATCATACGGTGCGCATACATAGTGACAGCATCACAGGCACAGGCGGCTTTGCGGCTCGTTACCACGACTTGCTCGCGGCCCTGGCAGCTGTGCGTGACGATATAGGCAAGGCAGATGACAAGCCGGATGGCCCGTCGCGCCAGACTGTGGAGGCAATCTCAGCCGCTGCCGGCAGGTGTAGGCAAAGCCTCTTGGCAGCCCTCTCCCTACGTGAAGCCATCCTCGCAGGCCATCTCCGCCGAGAGGGAGCTGCAGCCGAAGCCAAGGCCCTGCTTCGTGAGGCCCGGAGAGATAGTGGCCGGTGGCTTGTCACTATGTGGGGGTGGCTGGCTTATCAATATGTGCGCCGCGGAGGACGTGGGGCTAACCGCCTGATGCTGGCAGTGTGGCGGTGGCTATATGCGTAGCGCCTCGTGGTGGAAGCCCGCTTTTCAAGGATGTACCGGTGGCCAGAGATGTAACCGTCTGATTTCAGCCTCTACGCCCGGAGGTAGCATGTGGCTCACGTCAAGACCCTCCTGTAGCCGTTGACGTATCTCGGTGGAGGATATGGGGAGTAAGGGCGCCTCTATAGGATGACAGCGGGCAGGCAGGGTGGCGAGGTCAAGCGGGTGGGAAGGACGCGGATAAATAAAAAGGTCGTGATGAGCAAGTATCTCGGCATGGTGGGCCCATCTGTCAAAAATAGCCCAATTGTCGGCCCCGATGAGAAGCGAGAACTCCATGTGAGGATAGGCTATGTGGAGAGCCTTCAACGTCTGCCAGGTATACGAGGGCCGCGGCATGGCAAACTCAAAAGGCGAGGCCACGATGCCACTCTCACCCTCGATGGCCCTTTCACACAAATGGAGACGCACCTGCTCGGGTAAAAGTAGATGGCTATGCTTCAGAGGGTTGGCCGGACTTACCATCAGCCATACTTCATCGGTGAGCCCTTGATGGAGAAGTGTCTTGCACAGAGCCAGATGCCCCAGATGGATGGGGTTGAACGAACCTCCAAATATGGTGACGTGGGTAGCCATAGATAAAATAGCAGTAAATTTTTAGGCGCAGGAATAGCCTTTGGCGTAGCGCCCATAAAAATGTGAGTATTCCTGCTTTTGACCGGCAAAAATAAGAATAATAATGTACTTTTGCACCTACCAATCTTAATACTAATATATCACATGGAAAGAGTTAAGGTGGGCGATAAGGAGTTTACCATCTCCATCTCCGCTTCACACATTCAGCAGCGTGTGGCCGACGTGGCCGCTCAAATCAATCAGGATTTCAAAGGAGAGCGTCCCTTGTTCCTTGCGGTGCTCAACGGTTCCTTCGTGTTTGCAGCGGATCTGCTGCGGCACATCACCTTACCTTGTGAAATTTCCTTCGTCAGACTGGCCTCTTATCAAGGTACAAGCTCCACAGGAAAGGTCCAGAAACTGATAGGGTTGACTGAAAGTCTGAAGGGACGTACCGTCATCATCGTGGAAGACATTATCGACTCCGGTCTGACCATGAAGGAGCTTCTGGCAATGGTTCAAGCCGAAGCTCCCAAGCAGGTACGCATCGCTTCGCTCCTTGTCAAGCCTGATAATCTGAAGGTTGACCTTGACATACCCTACTGTTGCTTCAAGATACCCAATGACTTCATTGTGGGATACGGTCTTGATTACGACGGCGAGGGTAGAAATCTCCCCGATATCTATACCGTGGTGCCCGACAGCCTATAAGACAGCTTCTGTCCATAGGTGGCGTCGATGCTTAAAGGCATCACGTGGCGTCGTGCCCACTCATCCCCTCCTACACATAGACTAAACCAATTCTACATCTTCAATTACAGTACATGAAAAATATTGTCATCTTCGGAGCCCCGGGCTCGGGCAAAGGCACTCAGAGTGATATGCTCGTTCAAAAATATGGCTTCCAGCATATCTCTACCGGCGACGTGCTCCGCCAAGCTATCAAGGAAGGCAGCGAGTTAGGTCTCACCGCACAATCTTATATCTCAGACGGTAAGCTGATACCCGACTCTCTCATGATTGATATACTGGCCTCAACCTATGACGCTCTTGATACCAGTGTGGGAGTAATCTTCGATGGCTTCCCTCGTACTATCGCTCAGGCAGAAGCCTTGGAAAAGATGCTCGCTGAGAGAGGGTCGCGTGTGGATGCCATGCTCGAGCTGGATGTGCCCACTGAGATGCTTATGGAACGCCTTATTCAGCGGGGCAAGACCTCAGGCCGTGCCGACGACAATGAGGAAACCATCAAGAAACGCCTGGATGTCTATGGACAGCAAACGGCTCCCCTCATTGAATGGTACACCTCGGCCGGGCTGCGTCACAAGGTGCAGGGATATGGGTCGCTGGAAGAAATCAATGCTTCTCTTTCAGCCATCATTGACAGCCTCTAACTCCATCCGTGAGGAGTGGGCCTTTCAAAGTGGCCCTTTCGCCCTGTGCCTCTCAGGATTGGTGCATTTTCTCAGGCCTTCTTAATTTAAGTGTGCAAGTTGCTTTGTATCATAAGACTACTTGCTTTTGTTTGTGTAAATATTTAGCTTCTACGCTGTGGCAGAAACCAATTTTGTAGACTACGTGAAGATATATTGCCGTTCGGGCAAGGGCGGTCGTGGCTCAATGCACCTTCATCGCGCCAAGTATCAGCCCAACGGAGGGCCTGACGGCGGCGACGGCGGAAGAGGTGGCCATGTGTACTTACGTGGTAACCATAACTTCTGGACCTTGCTGCACCTCCGCTATGAGCGTCATGTGTTTGCCGGGCATGGTGGCAACGGGGCCAAATGTTGTTCCCATGGAGCTGACGGCGAGGACCGTTATATTGATGTGCCGCCGGGAACAGTGGCCTACAATGCCGAGACAGGCAAGTATATCTGCGATGTGGCCGAAGATGGTCAAGTGGTCATGTTGCTACGTGGAGGCCGTGGCGGTTTAGGCAATTTCCAGTTTCGCACAGCTACCAATCAGGCTCCCCGCTATGCCCAGCCCGGAGAGCCTATGCAGGAAATGATGGTGGTGCTGGAGCTAAAACTTCTGGCCGACGTCGGCCTTGTGGGTTTCCCCAACGCCGGTAAGTCTACCCTTGTGTCGTCGCTCTCTGCGGCAAGGCCCAAGATAGCCGGCTACCCCTTCACCACGATGGAGCCCAGCCTTGGTGTGGTGTCCTATCGTGAGGGTAAGTCCTTTGTCATGGCTGATATTCCCGGCATCATTGAAGGAGCCAGTGAGGGTAGGGGGCTGGGATTGCGTTTTCTGCGACATATAGAGCGTAACTCGCTGCTGCTCTTTATGGTGCCGGCAGACTCTGACCACATAGCTCGCGAGTATCATATTCTGCTTCGTGAACTTGAAAAATTCAATCCGGCTATGCTCGACAAGCATCGCGTGTTGGCAGTCACCAAGTGCGATCTCATTGATGACGAGCTGAAAGAGATGTTGAAGGAGGAACTGCCAACCGACTTGCCCGTCATCTATATCTCTGCCGTCACCGGCGACGGGCTGACCCAGCTGAAAGATATGCTCTGGGAGGAACTTAACAGCGAGAGCAATAAGCTGCAGTCTGTCAGCGAGGGCGGGGCGCTGGTTCACCGCGACCGTGACATTCATCTGCTCCAAAAGGATTTCGCTGACTGGCAGTTAGATGACATATCGGAGGGTGATGCTGACTTCGACGAGCCGGACTTTGACGATTTTGATGAAGATCAGGACGCTCAAGAACCTGAAATATATGACCTTGCCGATTTGGAGGTGCGATGACGAGGGAAACCAGTCGATGAGCCGCCTCTGTCTGCCGTGGCCTTGACATCCTCACCCTATGTCGTTCATAAATGCGTAGCCCATCATGTATGACACTTCTACCCTCATTCATTATCAGCTGGCTGAGGACGTAGTGGCATTTTCTACAACGCGTCATGCCCCGTATCCTGTGGAACATCCTTGGCCCAAAGATGATGCTACCTTTGCAGAGTTTAGTCTGACGCACTATAATGGAGATCAGCCACTCAGAGTGCAGAGGGCGCGGCAGTGGCTTACTCACCAACTGGATGTCCCTGACGAGGCGCTTATCATACCCCATCAAACCCATTCCTCCTGCATACACTGTGTCGATGCTTCCTATCAGGGCTTATCTGCCTCAGACAAAGCCAAATTCTTGGAAGGGGTTGACGGACTGATTACCTCTTGCTCAGGGCTGTGTGTAGGTGTTAGCACGGCCGATTGTGTGCCCGTGCTGCTTTACGACCCACAGCATCAGGTGGTCGCTGCCATTCATGCAGGGTGGCGAGGTACGGTGGCCAAGATAACGTCTCGGGCAGTAGAGATGATGAGCCATTATTATGGCAGTTACCCGGCCGGTCTACATGCTGTGATAGGCCCATCCATTGGGGTAGAAGCTTATGAAGTGGGCGAAGAAGTGGTCATGGCCTTCCTTCAGGCCGGTTTCCCGCAGAGTGTCGTTGAGCCGGCGGCTGTTCATCCTGCCGCGCCTTTGACCAAAGGCTCTCCGTCCATTCATAATCAACGTCCCCATCTTGATTTGTGGGCAGCCAATCGTTATTTACTCTTGGAGGCAGGCCTCTCGCCTACCAATGTACATCTCTCGGGCATTTGTACCTATACCCACCATCGTCACTTCTTTTCAGCTCGCCGCTTAGGCATTCGTTCAGGCCGTATCTATACGGGGATTATGCTCAGATAGCCACTTCCGGATAGTCTATTTTAGCCTCTCAGCATCCAAGAAGTTTAAAAATTTACCCCATTTGCTTTGTTCGCGTAGTTGCTTGCACTACCTTTGTAGCGCGTTAAACACACGATTAGATTATACCTTTCGTATGCTAAGGGCATTCTGATGCGGCAGTAGCTCAGTTGGTAGAGCATTGGCTTCCCAAGCCAAGGGTCGCGGGTTCGAGCCCCGTTTGCCGCTCTTGCGAGGCTTACCGTCACATTCAGGTAAGCCTCGATTTCTTAACCACCACTTCCACAGCCTACCTCATTCACCACGCTGCGCAGTCATCCCTGGCGAGCCAAGGTGCAAGGTAGAAGCGTTTCGATACAATAACCGGCACACGTCCTATCCCCGTTTCCCCATGACGCTATTTATCCTTCTCATCTTTGTACTAAGCATTCTGCTAATAGCCTTTGAGCCAATAGCCAAGATGAACAAGGCTGCAGTAGCCATGTTCGCAGGAGTGTGTTGCTGGCTCTTTTACATCGCTGATGGCGCCACCTATGTGATAGAGCACCATCCTATAGACTTCCTGACTTTCATAGCTTCCAACGATATTAGCTTCTTATCCGTCAAGCAGTTTATCGCGAGGCATGTCTTCTTCAGCTACCTGCTGAGTTGTGCCAATGTGGTTTTGTTCCTGTTAGCCACCACCTCCATCGTAGAGGTTCTCAACAACAATGGCTGTTTCGACTTCCTGGCCGAGTGGCTGCGTACCTGGCGTCCGCTGCGTCTCCTGTGGCTTCTTGCCGGCATTACGTTTCTCATCTCAGCCCAGCTTGATAATCTGGCCACGGTTGTGCTCCTGCTCACGATAGTACATCCGCTCTTACAAAGGCCTGACGTCAGGCGTATCTACTGCACGGTCATGGTGCTTTCGGCCAACTGTGGCGGCGCCATCTCTGCCATAGGCGATATGACGACCCTCAAGCTTTGGACAGATGGATGGGTCACTCCCACGGCCTACTTCCTCCATCTTGTGCTGCCTGTTTCGGCCGCGCTGGTCACTATCCTGTTCTTGCTTTACCATCGCCTTCCCCGTCGTTTGAGCTTCACCTTCGCTGCTCCATATCGAGGCGACGATACCCTTCTTACCCGTCCGCAGCGTCTGTTGCTCCTGTTGGTGGGCGTAGGCGGTTTATGGTTCATACCTACCTTCAGCCGTATCACCCAGTTACCGGCCTGTCTCGGCGCCCTCTGTGTGCTCTCGCTTCTATGGATTGTCAATGAGCTATGCAACCGCTCCCTTTTAGGCAGCGACCGCATGGTGGGCAAGCGACTGCCCATGGCTTTACAGTATGCCAACCTTCAGAACCTCCTCTTCTTTATAGGCGTCAGCCTGATGGTCGGGGCGTTGGTGGAGGCCGGTCTCACTCAGAAGCTCTCAGCCATCGCGTCCTCTACCTTTGTCAATCCATTCTTCCTTGCTCCCATCCTCAGCCTTGTCAGTGCGTTCTGCGGCAACGTGGTGACCCTTATCACCTCCGTAGGCATATTTAGCAGCCCTTATGCCATCAGCTTCTCTGACGCCTATGCGGTGGATGGCCTCTTCTGGTATATCCTTAGCTACTCTACGATACTCGGTGGCAGTTTTATAGCCACGGGCACAGTGGCCGGCTTTCTCCTCCTGCGTATGGAGGGGGTAAGCGCGCTTTGGTATATCCGTCACATCACCCCCAAAGTTATAGCCGGCTTCTTCGTAGGCTTAGCTGTCATGATGGCCTCACACTACTGTTTCTGAGCCGCCCTCATTGCCGTGGCCCTGTGCCTTGCACCGTGGGTGTGGCGCTTTTATATTAACCCTCCTTCATTACTTGCTTATGGGAAAGATACGTACAATAGGTGTACTCACCTCGGGAGGCGATGCACCGGGCATGAATGCCGCCATTCGTTCAGTGACACGTAGCGGCATCTGTAATGGCTTTAAGGTTAAAGGTATCTATCGTGGATATGAAGGCCTTATGAACGATGAGGTCAAGAACTTTACCACGGAAGATGTGAGCAATATCATACAGACCGGTGGTACCATCCTTCGCACAGCTCGTTCTAAGGAGTTTCAAACACCTGCCGGTCGAAAGCGCGCCTACGAGACCCTGCGTAAAGAGGCTATTGATGCCCTCATCGTGATAGGCGGAAATGGGTCACTGACCGGTGCCATGACCCTCGCTGAGGAGTACGACTTCCCCTGTATCGGTCTCCCCGGTACAATAGACAACGATCTCTATGGCACAGACAATACCATTGGCTATGACACCACGCTCAACACCATAACCGAGTGTGTCGATAAAATACGCGATACCGCCACCAGTCACGAGCGTATCTTCTTCGTCGAGGTGATGGGGCGCGATGCAGGCTTCCTGGCCCAGAACTCAGCCATTGCCGCCGGCGCTGAGGCCGCCATCATTCCCGAGGGCACCACCGATACCGACCAGCTTATCGAGTTTATGGAGCGGGGTATACGCAAGAGCAAGAAGAGCTGTATCGTCATTGTCAGCGAGAGCCCGCGTTGTGGGGCTATGTACTATGCCGACCGAGTGAACAAGGAATACCCTGACTTTGATGTACGTGTCTCCATCCTCGGCCATCTGCAGCGCGGTGGTCGGCCCACAGCCCGCGACCGTATCCTTGCTTCTCAGGTCGGGGTTGGCGCCATCGAGGCTTTGGTGCGTGGCCAGCGCAATGTCATGGTGGGCGTGCGCAACAACGAGGTGGTCTATGTACCCTTCATCGACGCCGTCAGTCGCCGTAAGCCCATGGACCCCAAGCTCATAAAGGTGCTCCATGAATTGAGTATATAGGGTTTATATTGTTTCTATATAGTTTGTCCCTCCCCCTTGTCATGCGCAATGAGGAGGGACAATCTTTTTGTGGCTGGCAGTCAACCATCTGAGAGTTACCGGGCCTTGTATCACTTTGAGGGTGGGGGCATTCGTCAATCAGGTCGGTGTGATATAAGTTGATTTAATTGGTGCTATTCCCCCGACGCCCTCCCCATTACTCTCCCGCATCGCCCGGCCATGGCCAAACATAGTGTTACAAATGGGCTGGTAGTACGGATTATTAGGTTAATGTTTATTAATTACGGAGGAAGGTAAAATGAACATCCTATATTTGTGTTAGCATTTCCGGTCGCCTATATCGTGACCGTCCGCTGCAATCCGGCCTCACAGACTCATACTTCAGAGTTCAATCCAATCACTTTATCACTTTACGCGTATGAAACGTATCTATCTTTTCACCTTCCTCCTCTGCCTCTTCGGGCAAGGGGTTGCACAGACGCTCATTGACGGCATCTATTATAACCTTGATGCCCACAACCTTACTGCGGAAGTCACTCGGACACCGAGCGGAGTAGCTAAGTATTCGGGCAGTATCAGCATTCCCGAGAGTGTCACGTATGAGGGAGAGGAATACTCCGTCACATCTATTGGAGAAAGTGCTTTCTATGGCTGTACCGATTTGACGTCCATCACCATTCCCAACTCCGTCACATCTATTGGAGAAAGTGCTTTCGAGTACTGTACCGATTTGACGTCCATCTCCATTCCCAACTCCGTCACATCTATTGGAGATTATGCTTTCAGAGGCTGTTCCGGTTTGACGTCCCTCACCATTCCCAATTCCGTCACATCTATTGGAAATTGGGCATTCTCTTACTGTTCCGGTTTGACGTCCCTCATCATTCCCAATTCCGTCACATCTATTGGTAGTATTGCTTTCTATGGCTGTTCCGGTTTGACGTCCCTCATCATTCCCAATTCCGTCAAATCTATTGGAGTTGAGGCTTTCTATGGCTGTTCCGGTTTGACGTCCCTCACCATTCCCAATTCCGTCACATCTATTGGAAATTATGCTTTCCGGTACTGTACCGGTTTGACGTCCATCACCATTCCCAATTCCGTCACATCTATTGGAGATGCGCCATTCTCTTTCTGTTCCGGTTTGACGTCCATTGAAGTTGAGGAAGGTAATCCCGTATATGACTCAAGAGAATCTTGCAATGCTATTATA
>CAMAMB010000018.1 GCA_945836755.1 uncultured Bacteroidales bacterium | reverse complement strand
AGCATCCGCGGCGGCCCGCAAGACCGACATCGCCAACCCCTATCACTCCAATGCTCCCCGTTTTTCCTAGATGTACATCCAGGTTTTCCTAGATGTACATCCAGTTTTTTCTACATGTACATCTAGGTTTTTCTACATGTACATCCAGTTTTTCCTACATGTACATCTAGGAAAAACTACATGTACATGCAGGAAATCTTAGACCTGCCGGCTGGGTCAGACTGGAGGATATGATTTCTTCCCAACCGGTCGAGGACCATCGGATTTGGCCTACCGCATGAACGCCTTCACAGCAGCATTGCCTGCCATACGGGTAGCATGGCTGCAGGACTGCATTGCGCAAAGACGTATCGGCATGAGATTGTCGTTGAGCCGGTAGCGTATCGGTCTATTCGCCGGCGTCACCTCGCGTAAGCCCATGATGGCGGACAGGACACTATTGTGCGCGCACGCGTGCGCGCACACGCGATTATTTATTATGGTCTTCATGATGGGGCGAGGGGACTGCTATCTTGCCAGGCGTAGGGAGGGGCTGCGTCTGCCAATTTGGCAGCAAGTACGAAAGAATGTTATCATTGCGGGCATGGCAGGCGGTTTGTAGATAATGGGGTAACCCTGCCGCAGGATGGGCCACGGCGTGCTGAGTCCCATGACGCGGACCGTGCTCCGGCTCTCGTGCAGCCCCGGCCGCACGACTCGCCTGCAGGAGAAGCAGGTCATTCAATCGTAACCTCTTAAATTATAATCTATATGAACTTCGAAGAATTTACCATCAAGGCACGGGCGGCTGTGCAGACGGCTGCAGAACGTGCCACGAGCTACGGCCATCAGGCTGTAACTCCACTGCATCTGCTGGCCGGTGTGTTGGCAGAAGGCGAAAACGTAACCCGCTTCCTGCTCGGTAAGTTGGGAGTGAACGAACAAGGCATTCAAGCGGCTGTGCAACAGGAACTTGCCCGTCAGGCCAAGGTGAGCGGCGGGGAGGTTTACCTTGACAGCGACACGAACAAGGTGCTGCTGAAGGCCCGGGAAGAGGCCAAGGCCATGGGCGACACATACGTGGGCTTAGAGGCCCTGCTCTTAGCCCTGCTCGAGGTGGGCAGCCATGCCTCGCAGATGCTCAAAGACGCGGGCATGGAGAGTGAGAGCCTGAAAAGAGCGATCGACGAGCTTCGCGGAGGCCGCAAGGCTACGTCGGAGTCGAGCGAAGACACCTATCAGGCCCTTCAGAAGTATGCGCGCAACCTTGTGGAGGAAGCCCGCAACGGGAAGCTCGACCCCGTCATTGGTCGCGATGAGGAGATACGCCGCGTGCTGCAGATACTCTCGCGGCGCACGAAGAACAATCCGGTGCTCATAGGCGAGCCCGGCACGGGCAAGACGGCCATCGTGGAAGGTCTGGCGCAGCGTATCGTGCGCGGCGATGTGCCTGACAATCTGAAAGAAAAGAAGCTCTACTCGCTCGACATGGGCGCCCTCGTGGCAGGTGCCAAGTATAAGGGCGAATTTGAGGAGCGGCTCAAGAGCGTGGTCAACGAAGTGACGGGCGCTCAGGGAGAGATTATCCTCTTCATCGACGAGATACACACCCTCGTGGGAGCCGGCAAGGGCGAGGGAGCCATGGACGCCGCCAACATACTGAAGCCGGCCTTGGCGCGAGGCGAGCTACGCAGCATAGGGGCCACTACCCTGGAGGAGTATCGCAAGTACTTCGAGAAAGACAAGGCGCTGGAGCGGCGTTTCCAGACGGTGCTGGTAGAGGAACCTTCGCCCGAAGACGCCATCTCCATCCTGCGCGGCCTGAAGGAACGCTACGAGAACCACCATCGTGTGCGCATCCAGGACGATGCCCTCATTGCGGCCGTCAACCTCTCCCACCGCTATATCTCAGACCGTTTCCTGCCCGACAAGGCCATCGACCTCATGGATGAGGCTGCGGCCAGGCTGCGCATGGAGCGCGACTCTCAGCCTGAACAGTTAGACGAGATTAGCCGCCGGCTGCGCCAGCTCGAGATAGAGCGCGAGGCCATCAAGCGCGAGAACGACGAGCCCAAGCTGGCCCAGCTCAATAAGGAGATTGCCGACCTGCAGGAGCAGGAGAAGGAGCTGCGTGCCAAGTGGCAGGGCGAGAAGGAGGTGCTCACCGCCATCCAGCAAGACAAGCAGCAGATGGAGCAACTCAAGTTTGAGGCCGACAGGGCAGAGCGCGAAGGCGACTACGGACGAGTGGCCGAAATACGCTACGGCAAACTGCGCCAGCTCGAAGACGACATCAAGGCACAGCAGGAGCGCCTGCGCTCGCGCCAAGGCACGGAGGCCATGGTGAAAGAAGAGGTGACCGCCGACGACATAGCCGACGTGGTGGCCCGCTGGACCGGCATTCCCGTGAGTCGCATGATGGAGAGCGAGCGCCACAAGCTGCTCCACTTAGAAGAGGAGCTCCACAAGCGGGTGATCGGTCAGGAAGAGGCCATCGCTGCCGTCTCCGACGCTGTGCGCCGGGCCCGTGCCGGCCTTCAAGACCCCAAGCGCCCCATTGGGTCGTTCATCTTCTTAGGCACCACCGGCGTGGGCAAGACGGAGCTGGCCAAGGCCCTGGCCGACTTCCTCTTTGACGACGAGAACATGATGACGCGCATAGACATGAGCGAATATCAAGAGAAGTTCAGCGTGAGCCGCCTGGTAGGCGCGCCTCCGGGATACGTGGGCTACGAAGAGGGCGGCCAGCTGACCGAGGCTGTGCGCAGGAAGCCTTACAGCGTGGTGCTGTTTGACGAAATCGAAAAGGCCCACCCCGACGTGTTCAACATCCTGCTGCAGGTGTTGGACGACGGCCGACTGACCGACAACAAAGGCCGCACCGTCAACTTCAAGAACACGCTCATCATCATGACCTCCAACCTGGGCTCGTCCATGATACGCCAGAAGATGGAGCACCTGGCCCCTGCCGGAACGGCCGAACGCGAGCGCACCATCGAGAGCGCCAAGACCGAGGTGCTGGAGATGCTGAAGCAGACCATCCGGCCCGAATTCCTGAACAGGATAGACGACATCATCATGTTCGAGCCACTCAGCGAGACGCAGATAGAAGAGATTGTCCGCCTCCAGGTGACAGGCATCTGCCGTCTGCTGGCCCGCCAGGACGTAGAGCTTCACGTCAGCGACGAGGCCATACGCGTGGTGGCCCGGGCCGGCTTCGACCCCGAATTTGGTGCTCGTCCCGTAAAGCGTGCCCTGCAACACCTGCTGCTGAACGACCTCAGCAAAGCCCTGCTGGAGGGCACGGTGGACAAGGCACTGCCCATCCGGGTGGAGGCCCGGGAAGACCATCTGAGCTTCGCCAACTAAGCTACACTACATTTAACACGTGCCGCCACCCTTAGGCATACTTTTTGTATACCACATGGCAGGCGGCACCTGCCATGACGCCCCCTTCACCACCCTTCTGACATATTCTCCACACATTCTTCACATCATGACACAAGACAATCCCGTTATGGAGGCGCTACTGACGCGCCGCAGCATCCGCAAGTACAAACAGACGGCCGTGCCCGCCGAACTGGTGGACCGCATCATGGAAGCCGGCACCTATGCCGCCTCCGGCAAGAGCCGTCAGCCCTGGAAGATCATCGCCATCACCGACCCTGCCACACAGGCGAAGATACGCGAGGCCAACGCCCGCTTTCTCTCCCACCCCATGGCCGACCCCTTCTACGGAGCGCCCGTCTACCTGCTCGTGGTCAGCGAGAAGGCTAACCCCAATCATGTGTACGACGGCACCCTCGTCATGGGCAACATGATGCTGGCCGCTCACGCCCTGGGCTTAGGCAGCTGCTGGATAAACCGCGCCCGGGAGATGTTCGAGCTTCCCGAGTGGCAGGAGTGGCTTCGCGGCCTCGGCATAGAGGGCGAGCACGAAGGCATAGGCTTCCTGGCCTTAGGCTACACGGAGGGAGAGCCTTCACCGCGGCTTGAGCGTAAGGCCTGCATCTACCGCGTGTAGTGCCTTGACGCATATACATTAGACGGCAAGCGTCCGTTCGCCCTCAGGGCCTCGGCGCTTGCCGTCTTCGCATGACAGAGGGACTTGGAGATGCAGGGCCATCAGCCGCTGCCTGCCCCACTGTAGGCGTACATCAATGTGGAGAATGAGGGGGATAGACGCTGCCACTATGACAATGTGGCACGGTAGGTCTTGGGCGACATGCCCAAATTCTTCTTCACATACTTGCCAAAGAAGGAGATGGTGTTAAAGTTGAGTTCACCGGCTATTTCTTTGATTGACTTGTCAGGACGGACGAGCATACGCTTGACGTCCTCCATGACTTGCCGCTGAATGAGCTTGGAGGCCGTCAGCCGGCTATTCTCCTTGCATACATTGCTCAGATACTTGGGTGAGACGCTGAGCTGGTCGGCATACCAGCTGACGTCGCGCGGTCTGGGGTAAGTGCTGAATAGGAGGTTGAGGAAGCGCCGATAGAGGTTGTCGCCCGAGGTGTAGCGTGCCGGAGCCGTATCTATCATCTGCTGCATCGCTGCGTGGAACTCCACAATGAGGGCCTGCATGAGCATGGTGATGAGGCTGGTGCGGGTGGGACTTGGCTCGTATGCGGCCACGCGCTCACTGATGAGGTCATAAAATTGGCAGAACACCGCATACGCCTTATCAGGCAGCGTGAGCACCGGCCTGCGGCTGAGATAGCGGTTCACGTTCCACATGGCAAAGGGAATGCTGATGAGCTCCGTGAAGAAGGGGCGTGTCAGATAGAAGCCCTTCGAATGGAAGTCGGTAGATATTTCTGTGCTTTCTATACGTGTGCCCGGCGGGCAAAACAAGAGGTCTCCCTTCCCGAGGGTGTAAGTCTCGTTGTTTATGAGTAGTGTACAGCTTCCTCGGTCGCAGAGGAAGGCGGTGTAGGCGTCGGTCTTACGTTTGACCGTGCCTTCGCAGAGTTTGAGGTCGAAGTTGGCGAGCACCGTGAAGTGCTCGTTGCTGATGGCGCGGAAGGCCTGGGGCGGATCTGACCGCGAGCAGAGATTTTTGAGCTTCATGACGAGCGTTATTAAAGGGTGAACAGATAGTCCCCACCGCATGTGCGGAGGGGTGAGTAGTATTCTCACCGCAAATAAACATACATTCTCACAAACGGCGAAACCTCGACCAATTAAAAAATCCTATTCGCCGATCCATGTCGACAAATAGGACATCTCTGTGGAGGTGTGTACCACTATGACCATGCCTCGCTCACTCTGGCAGAGGCATGAACGGGGTTACTCGAAGTAGAAATTGAGGGTCACGAGGCCGATGGTGGCCTTGTCCACACTCTTTGTGTAGATGAGGTCGGCGGGGTCGGTGAGGTCTGTGCGCTTCTTCTGTAAGACGTTGCCGAGCCCGAGGCTGAATTTGAGCTCGGGTATGAACTTGAAGAAGGGCAGGTAAATGTCGCAACCGAGCCCGGCCTCGAGCATGAGGTTAAAGGGCTTGGTGCGAAGCAGGGTACGACTGCCGGTGGTGAGGTCGTAGAGGGGGGCCACGCCTGCCACGACGTAAGGACGATAGTTGTTGAAGCGGGGAGCACTGACCTTCAGGTGGACGGGCACGCCCACATAACACGACTTGAGGTCGTCCTGCTCGCTGCGATGAGTGCCGGTCTCTCTCATGACGAGATGCTTGGAGCCGAAGTAGAGGGAGGGGGTCAGACGAAGGGCGAAGTATTTTGTGAGCTTCCACTCGCCGAGCACGCCCACATTGAAGCCCAGGTTCATCTGGTCGGTGGTGCCCACCCACTGCTCGCCCGTCTCGGGGTCTATCCGCCCATTGTTTTGCAGCCGCAGCGACTGGTCGTGCAGCCCCACGAAGAAGCCATAATGGAAGTCGCGCTCGTCAATGAAGGGCTTGTGCTGGATGCGCCGGGGCTGCCCGACACTCACCAGAGCGAGGCAGGCAAAACACAGTAGAACAAGGGGGCGCATACAATGCTTCATGACAGGGGATAAGCGGAGAGTGAAGACCGAGGCACGAAGCCTCTAAATGATATAACGCAAGGAGGGCTCTTTTATTGCACACCCACCGGCCATGACCATGCTCGTTGAGCCTCGCCTGACCCGCCAACAGGGCCGCCGAAGGGAGGTAAAAAAGAGGGGGCGCCATAGCCTCTGTGGCCCTGACACTCCCTCTTTCGTTGCTGAGTGATTGACTGATTAGCCTAATGAGATGGCGCCGGAGGGGCAAACATCTGCGCAAGTGCCACACTCTACGCAAGCGTCGGGGTCAATAGAATACTTTTCACCTTCGGAGATGGCGCCGGCGGGGCATTCATTGATGCAAGTGCCACAGGCGATGCAGTCGTCACTGATAACGTAAGCCATAGTTGTAAAAATGATTGAGATTGTGAGTAAGTGTGTGAGTTATATGTCTATGGAGCTGTCCGCCCCGCGCCCCATGCGGCCTGCGGGAAAGAACTGCGGGCAAAGGTAGTGCAAGCATGGGGAAATACAAAGCGGTAACCCAAAAAAGTATCACCTACATGTCGGTTCGGCCATCGGTCAGACCCTTCTGAGCCCTCGTCGTCTACGGCCGTCATCGCCCCACAGCGTCGCCACTTCCAGCCCACGCCGCCACCGCCACGCCCCCTCGTCATACGGACGCGCCGCCCTGCAAAGGGAGTCGGCGCGTCCGTCGTTTGTTGACTGACCGACCATGTAGGGCAAGCGCGCCCCCGGGGACCGCGCTTGCCCATACATTGGGCCCCGTCGCGCAGACATTTATCTCATTTTCTTAGCCCTTTTCAAGGTTTGTTGTACTTTTGCAGTGATAGAGAGCCCCTGCCTCTGCCGCCGTGGCTGCCTCTCCCGTAAAGTTTCACCCCAACACCCTGCTTGTGACATGCTGTTTGAAGAAGTTATAGGGCAATCCGAAGTGACCGACACCCTTCTCGCCATGGTGCGTGAGGGGAAAGTGCCCCACGCCCTGCTCTTCACCGGCATAGAGGGCTGTGGCAAGCTGCCCGCGGCCTTGGCGCTGGCCTCCCACCTGCTATGTAGCCGGCCCGACAGCGAGGGCAGACCTTGCGGCCACTGTCAAGCCTGCCACCAGATGCAGCGATGGGTGCACCCTGACCTACACTTCATCTTTCCCGTCTACAAGCCCAAAAGCAGCGGAAGCCAGGCGCTGAGTGACCACTTCATCAAGGAGTGGCGGGAGCAGCTTGCCGACTCCCTCTACTTCTCGCTTTCCACATGGTTCAACCGCATAGGATTGGAGAAGAAGCAGACCCTCATCAGCGTGGCCGAGGCGGAGCACATCATTGGCAAACTCTCTCTCGTCAGCAGCCAGGGTGGCCATCGGGTGGTCATTATCTGGAATGCTGACCAGATGAACGAGGCCACTGCCAACAAGCTGCTGAAAATTCTGGAGGAGCCGCCACAGGGCGTGGTCTTCATCCTGACCACCAGCCACCCCGAACGCATGCTGGCCACCATCCTGAGCCGCACCCAGCGCATCGACTTCCCGCCCATCGCCGAGGAAACGCTCTCCGAGGCCCTTGTCGCCCGCAACGGCTTAGGCCACGACGTGGCCCGACAGCTGGCCCACATCGCCACCGGCAGCTACACCAAAGCCTTGGAGCAGGTCAGGGGCGACGAAGACCAGGTCGTCTTCTTCGACCTCTTCGCCCTGCTCATGCGCCTCTGCTACGCCCGCAAGGTCAAGGAACTCTACGCCTGGGCAGAGCAGGTGGCCCAATGGGGGCGCGAAAAGCAAAAAGCTTTCTTAGACTACGCCCAACACATGGTCCGGGAAAACTTTATCTACAACTTCGGGCAACGGCAGCTCAACTATCAGACGGCTCGCGAGGCTGACTTCAGTGTGCGCTTCGCCCGCTTTGTCAATGAGCAGAACGTAATCTCTCTCACCGACGAACTGGCCGCCGCCCAGCGGGATATTGAGCAGAATGTCAACGCCCGCATGGTATTCTTCGACCTTGCCCTCAAACTCATCATGCTCCTGCTCAAGGGCAGCCGCTGACCGCACGACCCGGCCACTGCCGCCCACACACCTCCTACACGGTCTATCCAACCATCGTCATAAAGATATAACGACAATGACCCCCTACTCCACAGACGACATACAGCCTGCCGAAGCCCAAGCGCAGGCCACCGACACACCCATCGCCGCCGCGACCGGCACTCTCGAAGCCACCGAGGCCGACAGTCCCGGCGCTCCCGCCACGGCTGCGCCCCACGGCGTCGGCGCCGCCACAGCCTCAGCCGGCAGGCCCAAGCCCCTCGAAGGGCTCAGGCTCGCCGACCCCACCTGCCCGCACGTCTACTGGGGCAACAAGTGCCTCTCCGACTTAGACGCCAGGGGCTGCGGGCCAAGCGACCACCAACTCAACGTCTTTGACTACCTCGCCGGAGTGCCCGGCAACCTCGACACCACCGACTACGTAGAGGTGCAGTTCAAGAACACCCGCAAGGGCTTCTACCGCAACGACAACCACCTCGACCTCGTCAAGGGCGACGTCGTGGCAGTAGAGGCCCAGCCCGGCCACGACATCGGCGTGGTCACACTCACCGGCAGCCTCGTGCTGCTGCAGATGCGCAAGGCCAACCTCCGCCAGGGCACAGAGATACGCCGGGTCTATCGCAAGGTCAGGCCCGTAGATATGGAGAAATACCAAGAGGCCAAGGCCCGCGAGCACGATACCATGATCCGCTCGCGCCAGATAGCCAAGGACCTCGCCCTGCAAATGAAGATTGGCGATGTAGAATATCAGGGCGACGGCAACAAGGCCATCTTCTACTACATAGCCGACGGGCGCGTCGACTTCCGCAAGCTCATCAGAGTGCTTGCCGACACCTTCCACGTGCGTATAGAAATGAAGCAGATAGGTGCCCGCCAGGAGGCCGGACGCATAGGCGGCATTGGGCCTTGTGGCAGAGAGCTCTGCTGTGCCACCTGGATGAAAAACTTCAGCTCCGTAAGCACGGCAGCTGCCCGCTTCCAGGACATCACTCCAAACCCCCAGAAGCTCGCAGGGCAGTGTGCCAAGCTGAAGTGCTGCCTCAACTATGAAGTGGACACCTACATGGAGGCCGCACGCCGCCTGCCAGAGCGCAACCAGACCCTCGAGACCGAAGACGCCACCTACTACTTCTTCAAAGCCGACATACTCGCAGGCCTTATCTACTACAGCACCGACAGACGCATGGCCATCAACGTCGTGGCCATCCCCACCGAAAGGGCACAGGAGGTCATCCGCATGAACGCAGAAGGCAAGAAGCCGGAATGCCTGGCCTCTGACGTAGCCCCCGAACCTCCACGCTCGCTCGACCTCGTAGAGCAAGAAGACCTCACACGCTTCGACCAGGCCAGAAAGAAGAAGAGCCGCAAGCGCCGAGGCGCTGCCGACCGCCCAGCCGAGGGTGCCGCCGGCCAGGCCGCCCGCTCTGAGGCCAAAGCGCCGCAGCCCGCCTCCACCGAAGCCGCCGAGCCTCATCCCGCCAAGCCCTCAGGTAACCAGCGAGGACGTCGCCCGCGGCCCGCACGACCCCAATAGCCGCCATGGCCTCACGGCCCGTCACCACGAGAGACGCCGCCCTCCACGGTTGAGCACACTCAGTCACACCGCCACTGCTCCATGCCAAGCCTCACCCACACCCACCGCCTGTCGCGGGCCATCACAGGCGTCCTCATCGCCTTGACAGCCTGCCTCTCCACAGCCTGCGAACGGCGGCCACTCTTCTTTGCCTATCAGCCCACAGACATCGAAGGATGGGAACCCGCCGACACGCTCCGCTTCCACATCGACACCATCGCCCACAGCGGCAGCGCACTTCTCAGCCTGTATCTGCGCACCTCGGCCACTGGGAGCTATCCCTACACTTCCATCTGGCTCGCCGTGCGCACCCGCCTCCATCGTCCCGACACCGTCTTCACCGACACCGTCGAGTGTAAGCTGCTCTCCGACACCGAGGCGGTCAGGGTCAACGGCATCAGCCTCTACCAGCACAGCCGGCCCCTCAGGCTGCTCAGCCTCGACACAGCCTCTACCATGGATGTAGACATCGTCCACCTCATGCGCCGCGACATGCTGCCCGGAGTGGCCGACGTGGGACTGCGTTTAGACCCTCAGCCGTAGAGGCCGCCCGGCAGGCTGACCTCGGAGCGTCACACCGGAATGCACGGCCTGCCCTTCCCCCTCATTTATCTGACTTACCCCCCCCCATCATGACCACTGATTACCTGCTCTCGCGCCTCAGCATCCAGCAAATAGCCAGCGCCTTCATCGTGCTCTTCGCCGTGATCGACGTGCTCGGCTCCACCCCCATCTTCATCAACCTCAAAGAGCAGGGCCGCCCCGTCAACGCCTGGAAAGCCACCCTTATATCCACCATCCTGCTGGTGACATTCTTCTACTTAGGCGACGCCATGCTGCGCCTCTTCAACGTCGACATTGAGTCGTTTGCCGTGGCCGGCAGCTTCGTCATCTTCCTCATGAGCTTAGAGATGATACTCGACATAGAGATATTCAAGAACAGCGGCCCTATCAAGGAAGCCACCCTCGTGCCCGTGGTCTTCCCGCTCATAGCCGGCGCAGGCTCTTTCACCACCCTGCTCTCGCTGCGCGCCGAGTATGCACAGATCAACATTCTCCTCGGCCTGCTGCTGAACATGATCTTCGTGTTTGTCGTGCTCAAGGCCACGGAGAAGGTGGAACGCGTCATCAGCAAATCGACCATCTACCTGCTCCGCAAATTCTTTGGCATCATTCTGCTGGCCATCAGCGTGCGCCTCTTCACAGCCAACCTCAGTTCGCTGCTCCACAACTTCAACGCGGTGCCATAGCCTCTGCCCCGCCCCAGGCCGCTCCCTCACGCGCGCACGCGCGCATGCATATCTAAATATGCGTATGAAGCCTCCACGCTTCGTGGACCCACGCCGACCCGCCCCGCCATCCTCACTCGCTCTACCTGCATGTATATGTAGTTTTTTTCTGGATGTACATGTAGTTCGAACGGCATGTACATGTAGTTCTTCTTAGATGTACATGTAGTTTTAACGGCATGTACATGTAGTTTTTCTTAGATGTACATGTAGTTTTAACGGCATGTACATGCAGTTTTTCTTAGATGTACATGCAGTTTTTCTTAGATGTACATGTAGAAAAAGCTCCAGGCATGGCGTTGATGCCCCGGAAGCATGGCGTCGGCCTCCGAAGGTTGCACCGCACGGAAAGATTTATCGGGAAATCATAAAAAAATAGTCCCCGAACCCTTGCCAATATCAAATAAAGCATTACCTTTGCACTCGCAATTCGGGATGTAGCTCAGTCCGGTTAGAGTACGCGTCTGGGGGGCGTGTGGTCGCTGGTTCGAATCCAGTCATCCCGACTGCTTTAAAAAAGCGCTGTAAATGAGTTGTAAAAGCTCACTTGCAGCGCTTTCTTTTATGTGCCTTGCGGCCGCGGCATGCCGGCTGTCAAGGCTGTGATAGCTTCTTCTCAAAATGCTGATAGTCCTTAGCCCTGCGCCAACTACCGCCCCACGTGAAGCCATAGCGGCGGAAGAGGCGAAGGGCCAGGTTGCCCTGCTTGATGACGTAGGGCGAAGGATGCGAGCGCCGGGCGTAGGGCCTGCCCTGCTTGGGGCTCACCTTCTTGCCGTCGGCCGAGACCCAGGGATTGTAGAGAGGGTTGAGGTCGACGGCGCAACCGTAGCTGTGGAGCGACAGACGGTTTGTGCCGGCTATACGGCGATGGTTGAAGCAGGAGGTGTTGTTGGCCTGCATGGAGCGCACATCGTCCGCCCCGTAGTCGTCGACAAGCAACATGCGCTCGATGGGATAACGCGCCTCGAAGAGCTGCCGGAAGATGGCAAGCAAGTCGGCCGCCAGCTCTTTATGGCAGACGAGTTCGCCGTTCTTGACCTCACCCTCGAGGTTGTAGTGGAGCAGGCGCAGGTAGCGCAACTCGTCGCGGCCCACGGGGCAACCCGGGTGGTAGCTTCTGCCCTGCATGCGCTGCCACACGGCGTCGGGGATGGGCGAGGCCGTGAAGCCCTCGACCGGCGGCGGCGTCGCGGCGGGGAAGGGGAGCAGGCACAGCAGGAGGATCAGGCAGCGTGACGTCATAAGCCAAAGGTCAGGGCCGATAGCCGGCAGCCTCGGCTATGCGCAGAGGCAGTTCTACATTGTCCATCTGCCCGTGTATGAGCGAGGCGCCAACGCCGGTGGCAAAGGCCGGCACGTAGCCGTTGGAGTGGCCACCGCTCTGCCACCCTATGAGGGCGCACTCCGCCAGAATGGCACGGGCCTCGTCGGCAAGGCCGTTGACGCTGGCGTAGAGCGACTTCTTGTCAGCAGAAGCTCCCTTCACCAGCGCCTCGTAGGCCTGCTTGAGGCGCGCTTCCTGACGGTCGCTGACAGCCACGGGGCCCATGAGCCCCCAGTGGTCGGTGAGGTCCTTCTTCACCACGTCCCAGGTAAGCCCCTCGCCGAGGCTGGCGTGCAGCTCCTTCAGATGGGCAGCATAGGCCTCGACGCTCAGGCGCTGGTAGCGAAGCAGGTCGGTGTGCAGCTCATACGGGCCACGGCCCATGACAATGCCGCCCGTCTCGTGGTCGGCGGTCACCACGATGAGGGTCTCGTCGGGGTGTTGTGCCATAAACTCGAAAGCCACGCGGATGGCCTTGTCCATGTCGATCACCTCGTGAATGACGGTGGCCACGTCGTTGCTGTGGCAGGCCCAGTCTATCTTCCCTCCCTCTACCATGAGGAAGAAGCCGTCCTTGGACTGCTTGGAGAGGAAGTGGACGGCAGCGCGGGTAATCTCTTCGAGCGACATGTCGCCGTCAAGACGGTCGATGGCATAAGGCAGCGAGTTGGCCGAGCGTTTGAGCGTGGCCTCGGTGGGCAGTAGAATAAGGCGCTCAGCCTTTTTGCTCTTCTTGAGATAGTCCTTGTAGCCCCGGGCCAGGGTGAAGCCGGCCTCCTCGGCCTGTCGGTAGAGCGAGGCGTCGGCGGCATCCTTCTTCTGCGGTTGGAGGAAGTCGCTGCCGGCGTAGAAGTCGAAGCCGGCCTTGATGAGGTCCTGCCCGATGGTATAGTAAGAGCCACGCTGCCCCTGGTGGGCGTAGAAGGCGGCAGGGGTGGCATGGTCGACACTGACGGAGGTGGCAATGCCCACGGCGGCCCCTGCGGCCCGCGCCATGTAGGCCAGGCTGCTCACCGGCGTCTGACCGTCGGCCTCGACACCGAGCGCCCCATTGCGGGTCTTGTGGCCCGTGGCCAAGGCCGTGCCACCGGCTGCGGAGTCGGTCACCCCATTGGTGGCAGAGTAAGTAGTAACCAGGGCCACCTGCGGGAAGGTGGTGAAACAGAGGGGCTTGATGCCTATGCGGCCCTCCAATGCGGCCAGGTAAGTCTGGGTCACATTGACTTGATTGACGCCCATGCCGTCGCCGATGAAGTAGAACACATACTTGGCACGGCCCTCGGCCAAGGCCGCGAGGGACACGGTGAGCCAGCACAGAAAGAGGGAGAAACGTTTCATGGAAAGGTGTGAAGGAATGAGAAATTCTATCATGTGAGACTCCCGCCATGGCCGTAGCACAAGGCGGGAGCTATCTATACATACGTCAACGGCTTAACGGCCCCACTCGGCAGGGTTGGCCCGCCACTGATGGAGCAGGTCGACGTGTTTGGTCTCTATATAGCCCGTCTGCAAGGCGGTCTCGACAACGGCCTCATAGTCGGTCAGCGTGGTGAGTTCGACCCCGGCTTTGGCAAAAGCCTCTTCGGCCACGGGGAAACCATAGGTGTAGCTGGCCACCATGCCTACCACTTCACAGCCATGCGCCCGCAGGGCCTCGACAGCCTTCAGGCTGCTGCCGCCCGTAGAGATGAGGTCTTCGATGACCACCACCTTCATGCCCGGCTGCAGGTCGCCCTCAATGAGATTGGCCATGCCGTGGTCTTTGGGTTTGGAACGCACGTAGGCAAAGGGCAAGGACAGCGCATCGGCCACTAATGCCCCCTGGGCAATGGCCCCCGTGGCCACGCCGGCCACGGCCTCGGCCTCCGGATACTTCTCAGCCACAATGCGGCTCAGCTCCAGCTTGACGAAGCTGCGCAGCGCAGGAAAGGCGAGGGTCTTGCGATTGTCACAATAGAAAGGCGACTTCCAGCCACTGGCCCAGGTGAAGGGCTGCTCGGGCTGCAACTTGATGGCCTTGACATTCAGGAGTTTCTCGGCAAAGATTTTTTGTAAGTTACTCATAGGCATGTACAATGTAAAATAGGGTTACTCCTCACGGGAGGCGATAGCAAAGGTACGTTTTTCTACCAAGCGATAAGGCCGTGTGGCATAGAATTTGTATTTTTGAACCGAAAAAGGGGGTCAACCAAGGCCACGAGGCGAGGCTACGGCCCGGCACCGCCGCCTCGCCCACGAGGAAGCACTGCCTGCGGCGGACGCAGCCGCCCGTCCACTCTGCTTTCTGCCACACGTGACCATCGAGCCACCACGCCCCTCCCCATCTCCCGCCACATACTCAGCCTGTGAAGAAATCAATACTCTCTCTCTCCGCCATGACAGCCCTGCTGGCCTCGGCCCAACAACGGCCCAACATCATCGTGATTGTGGCCGACGACCTGGGTTACGGCGACCTCTCCTGCTACGGGGCGCAGAGGGTCAGCACACCCACGGTAGACAGCCTCGCCGCCCGGGGAGTACGCATGACGAACATGCACGCCTGTGCCTCGACCTCCACCCCCTCGCGCTATGCCCTGCTCACAGGGTGCTACCCGTTCCGCAAGAGCGGCACCGACGTGGCAGCGGGCAATGCCGGCATGATCATCACGCCCACGCAGACCACAGTGGCCGACCTGCTCAAGAGGGCCGGCTACGCCACCGCCGCCATCGGCAAGTGGCACCTGGGGCTGGGCTCCGCCACCGGCCGGCAAGACTGGAACGGTCAGCTTGACCAGTCGCCCCAGGACCTGGGCTTCGACTACCACTACCTCATGGCAGCCACCGCCGACAGAGTGCCTTGTGTCTATGTGGAAAACGGCCGGGTGGTCAACCATGATCCCGCAGCCCCCATCAGCGTGAGCTACCGCAGCAACTTCGAAGGCGAGCCCACGGGGAAGACACACCCGCAACTGCTGACCAAGCTAAAGCCCTCGCACGGCCACGACCAGAGCATTGTCAATGGCATCTCGCGCATAGGCTACATGAAGGGCGGAGGGAAGGCCCTCTGGCGCGACGAGGACATCTCCGACTCCATCATGGCCCACGCCATCCGCTTCATAGCCCGCCATAAGGCCGAGCCCTACTTCCTCTACCTCTGCACCAACGATGTGCACGTGCCCCGTATGCCCCACGAACGCTACCGCGGCAAGAGTGTGATGGGGCTGCGCGGCGAAGCCATCATGCAGTTTGACGATGCAGTGAGGCAGCTCGTCAGCTACCTGCGGCAGGAGGGGCTTGACCGCAACACCCTGCTGATACTGACCAGCGACAACGGACCGGTGCTCGACGACGGCTACGCCGACGAGGCCATCCCTTTAGCCGGCGACCACCAACCCGGCGGCCCATGGCGCGGAGGCAAGTACAGCGCCTTTGAAGCCGGCAGCCGAGTGCCCTGCATCGTCTACTGGCCCGAAGCCGTCACCAAGGGCAAGCGCCAAGACACCCTCTGCTCACACATTGACCTGGCGGCCACCCTCGCAGCCCTTGTCGGAGTAAGCACCGAGGAAAACGAAGCGCCCGACAGCCGCAACAGCCTCGCCACATGGCTCGGACGGTCGGCCAAACCACGCGACTATGCCGTCAGCATGGCCTCCAACCGCTCCCTCTCCCTGACTACACAGCGCTACAAGTACATCCCGCCCAGCAAGGGAGGCCCCCTCATCACCTGGGGACCACGCATCGAGACAGGATATAGCCCCGAGCCACAACTCTATGACTTGAAGCACGACGCCCAGGAGCGCCACAACATGGCCGGCAGCAAGCCCCATGTGCTCCAACGCCTTAGGCG
This sequence comes from uncultured Bacteroidales bacterium, assembly GCA_945836755.1. Taxonomy (GTDB): domain Bacteria; phylum Bacteroidota; class Bacteroidia; order Bacteroidales; family Bacteroidaceae; genus Alloprevotella. The sequence continues at coordinate 18,670 of CAMAMB010000018.1, read as the reverse complement.
GATCATGGAGACCCTCACCCGATAAACGCAACCATCTATTCACCTTTTCCCATACCACACATGTCACTCTCGAAATTTGAAAGCGAAGTCAAGATAGTATCTCTCCCACAGGCAGAGGCTTACGCCCGCCTCTCTGACCTGCGCAACCTCGAAGGGCTGCGTGAACGTCTCACCGACCCCGCAGTGAAGGAACAGCTGGCCGCACAAGTGCCCGAGGACAAGCTCAACCAACTGCAGCAGGTGGCCGAGCAGATGACCTTCGAGCAGGACGCCCTCCACATCAGCTCTCCCCTCGGACAGATTACCCTGCGCATCGTGGAGCGCGAAGAACCCAAGTGCATCAAGTTTGCCTCAGAAGGGGCGCCCGTCCAGCTCTACCTGTGGATACAACTGCTGCCCCACACCACATACGAGGCCAAGCTGCGGGTGACCGTAGGCGCCGAAGTCAACTTCTTCATGAAAGGCATGGTGGCCAAGCCCTTGCAGCAAGCGGCCGACGGCCTGGCACAGATGCTCACCGCCCTGCGCTAAGGGCCAAAGAGCGCCCGCTCCCGCCGCACCTTCGGCGCCGCACCTTCGCCGGGGCGCTCAAAAACAGAAAGCGCAGGCCAAGCCCTCTCAACAGGTTTTTGTAACTTTGCCACACCATGGAATATAAAAAGCTCTACTCTCTCGAAGAAGTGGAACAGGTCAAGGCCTGGTTCAGAGAGCGGTGGGACAAACTGCCCGACGACCTGCACCTTGACCAAGCCACCTACATGGCCGACCTGCGCCATACCCTCACGCTGTACTTCGAGATAGCCGACACTCTCAGGGAGAACCCCACATACTCTCCCCAGGTCTACCTGCTCTTCAAAGTGCAGCGGGCACTTCAAGAAGGCGGCCTCGAATGACCCACAGCCTTCTGACCGCCCCACCGACGGTCGCCCTCCAACCTGACTATCACCCCCACACATCCTCCCCCTATCCCTACACTATGTTACACATCGGCGACATGGCACCCGACCTTTGTGGTCGCAACGAACACGGCCAAGAAATACGCCTCAGCGACTATCGCGGCCGAAAGGTAGTACTCTATTTCTATCCCAAAGACAGCACCTCCGGCTGCACAGCCGAAGCCTGCAGCCTGCGCGACCACTACGACGAGCTGCGCCAGGCCGGATACGAAGTGATCGGCGTCAGCATAGACAGCGAACGCTCCCACCAGAACTTCATCACCAAGCAAGGCCTCCCCTTCCACCTCATCGCCGACACCGACAAAGCCTGGGTCGAAGCCTACGGCGTGTGGGGAGAAAAGAAGATGTACGGCCGCACCTACATGGGCACCTTTCGCACCACCTTCCTCATAGACGAGGAGGGACGCATCGCCCATATCTTCACACCCAAAGAGATCAAGACAAAGACACACGCCCAGCAGGTGCTTGCCCTCTGAGGCCACACCGCCCTACCTGCCGGGCCACAACCACTACCCCACATACCACCGACTATGGCAAAATCAGAAGAAAATAACAGCGCTGCCGCCGACCGCCTCAAAGCCTTGCAGGCAGCCATGGCCAAGATAGAGAAAGACTTCGGCAAGGGGTCTATCATGAAGCTTGGCGACGAGAAAATCGAAAACGTCGAAGTAATCCCCACGGGAAGCCTCGCCCTCAACGCTGCCCTCGGCGTAGGCGGCTACCCTAAAGGCCGCATCATCGAAATCTACGGGCCCGAATCGTCCGGCAAGACCACCCTGGCCATCCACGCCATCGCCGAAGCACAGAAGAACGGGGGCATAGCCGCCTTCATCGATGCCGAACACGCCTTCGACCGCTTCTACGCAGCCAAACTCGGAGTCAACGTCGACGAACTGCTCATCTCGCAGCCCGACAACGGAGAACAGGCACTCGAGATAGCCGACCAGCTCATCCGCTCCTCTGCCATTGACATCCTCGTCGTCGACTCCGTAGCCGCCCTTACCCCCAAGGCAGAGATAGAGGGAGACATGGGCGACAACAAGGTAGGCCTCCAGGCACGCCTCATGAGCCAGGCTCTCCGCAAGCTCACCTCCAGCATCAGCAAGACCAACACCACCTGCATCTTCATCAACCAGCTGCGCGAGAAGATTGGCATCATGTTCGGAAACCCCGAAACCACTACAGGCGGCAACGCCCTCAAATTTTACGCCAGCGTGCGCCTCGACATTCGCCGCGTCACTACCTTAAAAGACGGCGACACACCCATCGGCAACCAGGTGCGCGTCAAGGTGGTCAAGAACAAGGTCGCCCCACCCTTCCGCAAAGCCGAATTTGAAATCACCTTCGGCGAAGGCATCTCACGCACCGGCGAAATAGTAGACCTCGGCGTAGACCTCGGCATCATCAAGAAGAGCGGCTCATGGTTCAGCTACGGAGAGACACGCCTCGGACAGGGACGTGACGCCGTCAAGAAAATCATCAAAGACAACCCCGAACTCTCCGAAGAGATAGAGGCAAAAATCGCCGAAGCTCTCAAGCAGCAGAACGAAGAACTTTAAGACGGGCCACCGCCTTCGCCACCATCTGCAGCCATTCCTCCCAACCCATCATGGAGATACTCATTCCCACCCACGCCCATTTGCCACAAGCGGCCCGCCAACTGCTACGGGCTGCCGGCGACGCCACCGTCCTCGCCTTCCACGGCAAGATGGGCGTGGGCAAGACCACCCTCATCAAAGCTATCTGCGAAGCCCTCAAAGTGGCCGACGTGGTCAACTCACCCACCTTCAGTATCGTCAACGAGTATTGGTCAGACGAGCTCAACCAGCCCCTGTACCACTTCGACTTCTATCGCCTCAACCGTCCTGAGGAAGCCCTCGACATCGGTGTCGAAGACTACTTCTACTCCGGACACCTCTGCCTCATAGAGTGGCCGGACATCGTCGACACCTATCTGCCGGAAGACACCCTCCACATCCACCTCGACGAACTGCCCGACACGAGCCGCCGCCTCACACTCAGCAACGGCGCACACTGACACCGGCTGGACACAGCGCTACCCAGCGGACACGCTCAGCCTCCCCGCGGACACGCTCAGCCATCTGACAAGCACAGCCCGTCGGTCAAAACGCGTGTCCCGCCATCCGGCCTCCGCCCTCTGCCCGGTCAAAGCCACACACACCCTCCACCCACCACCGGGCAAGGACATGAAGACGACGAACCGGCTCACGCAGGTAACGCAGATTTGCTATATATACTTGACACTCTGATAGCGTAAGTGTAATTACTATTAAATAGATGGCCTTTTCTTCTAAAAAAGACTGACAAAAATTTGGAGGGTATGGAAAAGGCCGTACCTTTGCACCGTTTTCGAAAGACAATTGATTGTTTTACTTAAATTCTTATTTCACACACAATGAAAAAGTTAGTTTTCATGTTCGTAGCTTTCGCAGCTATCTCTTTCGCTTCTTGCGGTAACAAGACTTCTGATGCAGCTGCTGCTGACTCTGTAGCTGACTCTGCTATCGTTGACAGCGCCGCTGACTCTGCAGTTGTTGATTCTGCTGCTGCTGACTCTGCTGCTGCTGACACCGTTGCTGAACCCGCTGCCTAATTATATTAAGCACGAGTTTTAGCTGGTAGCTAAAGCGAAACTCCCGAACAACGAGAGAAACTGAAACCTGTGGGACCGTGTTCCGCAGGTTTTTTGTATGCCCTCTACCCCACAAGCGGCATGTCGGAGCAACGGGAGCACTCTCCCCGCTGCCCGGCCGGCTAACGGAAAAATGGCAGGCTGCATATACGGCTCACTGGAAGCAGCCCAGGAAAAACTGCAATGCTTCCAGTTTTTCTTAGATGCCTTGGCAGGATGGGGCAAGCAGTCGGACAATTTTTCTGTACGACCAGTGGCAGGTTGGAAGTCTGCCACATGACGCATGCCCCTACTTACGGCACATGTTTGCCATTTCCACTTACAACCTTGCACTGATTTTACAACCACCTGATATACACGGAATTGCGTATGTAGCATTTGGCGCGCCAACCTGCAATGAATGTAGCATTGGTGGCAGCGTCAGAGGTATCCGGTGGAGGGAATGCGCGCCCGGTACAAGGTGGGTAGGCCATCTCCCCATCCTGCAAGCGCCGAGCGAAGTGTGAGTAAGGCCTGCGACGAGGTTTCCGTGTAAGGGAGATGGCAAATGTGTGCAAGATGAGTGGCCGGGGGGGGAAGATGAGTGGCCGGGCGTGCAAGATAAGTAGTAGGGTGTGTAAGATGAGTGGCAGGTGTGTGCAAGGTGGAGAAGGCCTATCTGCCATACGTAAGAATTTGATACATAGGTGTGTAGCGCGATAGTGTATGAAATGGCAGAAGAAATGGGTAACCACCTTGTATAGGGCATGGAGCGGTAGGTCTGGCCTGACAACACGCCACCCCGACATGCCGGCGGCGAAAGACGGGCGGCTGGGTGTCTCTGCCCGGGGCGCGGGGAGCATCTCTGCCTCGCGGACATAGCAATGAGGCTGAGCCGTCACACTACGATGACGGCTCAGCCTCAAGTCCGGAGGAGCGAGGGGAACAGGCGTCAGGAGGGCAACACGTTGGTTGACCCCTTGACATAGATCCACGACCCATCTAAAGAGATGCCCTTGGCCTTATTGCCGGTGACGGTCATGCGGATGGTACCGCCGTTGAAGGTGAGATTATGCTTGCCCTTGATGCCGCGGCACTTTGATTCAAGCAATTCATTACCGGGCATGTAGGTGGTGCCGCTGACGGTCATCTCGATGGAGGGTGCGCTGCCCGAGGTGTCGTTGATAAACATGTCCCATCCTGCGCTGATGCCCTTGCAGCCATTGCCGGCTACGTTGGCCTTGACGATGCCGCCGGTGATGTAGAAGAGGGAGTCGTTTTTGAGGCCCTTGGTGTCGTCGGTAGTCACACTGAGATCCAGGCTTCCGCCGCTGATGCGCACGAAGCCGTTGTCCTCGTCGGTGGGGTCTTTGGTCTTTTCGATGTCGAAGCAGTCGCCTCCTGTGCCCTTGACGATGAAGGTGCCTCCACGCAGGTCGAGGTACTGGCCTATGTGCAGACCGTCGTTCTGGGCAGCATTGACGGTGAGGCTGCCGAAGTCGGTGGAGAAGGAGGTATACTCGTCAGAGGCGTAGGCGTGGCGGGCATTCCCTGTGAGCACCAGCTGGCCTCTGCCTTCAAACTCGGCATGGCCGTTGATGAAGAAGCAGGCTTTCTGAAGGCCGGTGGCGCCATCGCTGAGGGTGGTCGTGGTGCCTGCGGGCAGCTTGACGGCGATACGCTTGCCATTGGCAATGTCGATGGCCGCGCGGTCAGTGTTGGAGAGGGTAAGGCCATTGAGCAGGAGAGTGGCTTTGTATTCGCCGTCCATGGCGAAGGAGCCCTGCGTGCTCTGTCCGCTGAGGCTGTATGTGACCTCTGTGGCGAGGGCTGCGTCTTGCAGCACACTGACATGGGCGCCCTCCACACTGACGTTGAGTAGAGCGGCCACGTTGCCCGCCACTGTGACCCAGGCTTTGGCGCCCGCGTATCTGACATCCACTTGTGAGGAGGGGCAGGCACTGCGGTCTACGATGATGCTGTCCACCTGTGAGGTGGAGAAGGCTTTGCCGTGGATGGTGAGCAGGTCGCCGTTTTGACTGAAGGGCATCTCGCCGGTGAGTGAGGCCGGATAGACGGTGCAGACCTGTCCGGTGTATACTTTCATGGTCTGTGCGGCCACTCGCATGAGGGGCAATGAGGCCACGCAAAGGCTGAGCATGGCGCGGAAGAGGGTGAAGGATAGACGTTTCATCGTGCCAGTACTTTAAAGGTTTGTCCCCCTACACGTACCATATAGACGCCGCGGGGAAGAAGAGCTGCGGGGGAGAGGCTGCGGCCGTCGCTTGACCACAGGCTTACGGGAGCGCCTTCAGCGCCCTCGACGCGGAGCCGCCCATTGAGGATGGTGACACGGCGGCTATCAAGGCTGACATCGTGAATGCCGGCGGCCTCTGTGGTGAAGGCCATGGAGGTGAGCTGGGACAAGGGGAAGGTGGCCGCCTGGCCTGCACCGGAGACGGTCACCTGGCCGGAGGCAAAGGTGAGTTTGAGAGCCTCGGACGAGAAACTGACGGCATGATCTTGGCCGGTGCGTAACGTCAGATAGCCATAAGTCTGCGCCCCTGCCGAGAGGCAGCAGAGGGCCGGGAGGAGAGAGAGTAGTAAATGTTTCATGGCTGTAAGAGTTGAGGCAGCGGCTCAGCCCGCCGGGTAGATGCCGGCCGGTGAGCCGCCGATAGACCTTAGAACTTAAACTTGTAACTGAGGGTGATGGCATGGAGGTCGGCCTCGTCGTCATCGTCACCATGGGTGCTCTGATAGAGGTAGGCGGCCTCTATGCGGTGCTTCTTGGTAATCTTCCACTCGGCGCCCACCATGATGCGCTGCTTGTTGAGCTCAAGCCCCTCTTTGAGATTGTTGTACCACTCGATGCTGGCAAAGGGATCGACGGGGCAATGGTTTATGTTGTAGTCGATGCCTATGCGGGAACGCAGATAGTGGGACGTCTTGGCATGCTTGGTGTCGGTCTCATGCTTGAGCGTGGTAAACGCCTGGTCTCCACACTCATACACCTCTCCGGCGTATCCACCTTGCAGCATCTCGGGCGGTATCGGCCCCCGATACTTGTCGCGGTCGCAGGTGGTGCCGAGGGTGCGTGTATACTGATAGCGCTCTCTGAGTGAGAAGGTGAAGCGGCCTACGTCTACCTTGCCGCTGGCACTGAGGCTGAAGCGATGCTTGGAGCGCCAGAAGGCATGGTCGAGGTTGTAGCCTTTGAAGTCGTACTGCGGTGCCCCATCGGCATCGAGCACGGGCTCGTCGTCGTCGTCAAGCCGCAGCTCCCACTTCTCTTTGGCCTCAGAGGGCACCTGCTGGTAGATGTAGTCATAGCCTACGCCGAAACTGAGGAACTTGAAAGGCTTGTAGCTGGCGCCGAGCCCGAGGTCCCAGCGGGCAGCCCGGCGCAACTTGTCCTCGGCACGGAAGTCAAGGGAGGCTTCGGCACTGAACTTCTTGCTAATGTCTTTCTGCACGGCCACGCCTGTCCAGAGGCCGAAATCGTCGCCGGCATGTAGCGACAGGGGAGCAGCGAGCAAGAGGGCGGTAAGGAGCTTCTTCATAGATGGGGGGATGGAGAGGATGGGAGGAGAAATCAGTTAGGTATCTTTAGCAAGCGATCAACCGACTTGATGCGTCCTTCAGGATCGTAGTAGAAGACACGCAGCATCGTCATGTCTGTAAGGAAGTCAACCGCCCCCACGTCGATACGGGTGATTTTAATGCCGAGCCGTTGTTCGAGGTCGGCTTTGAGCTCGTCCATGCGGTCGGGCCGTATGAGGTCGATGTTGTCATACTTCACATACTTACATCCTTCCTTACTGGAGGTGAGGAAAGTCTCGCAAGCCCAAACGCAGGCTATAAAGATAGCATTGATAAGCAGCTCCTCGAGCACGGTGAAGGTGGTATAGCGGCCATTGATGACGGAGAGGGCGACGAGGGTGAAGAGGTAGGTCATCTCACGTATGGGCACGCTCTCTGTGCGGTAACGTATGATGCCGAATATGGCAAAGAGGCCAAGGGCAGCGCCTATACCCATGTCGGTAGCGCCCTGCAGAAGCAAGGAGATGAGCATGAAGATGCTCACGGAGAGCAGGACGAAGGTGAAATAATAGTCGCGGCGGTGGCCCTTGGGGTAGTAGAAGAAGTGGACAATCAGCCAGGTGACGAGCGTGTTGAGCACGAGGGCCATCACGAGGCTGAGGATGTTGGGGCTCAGGGTGAAATTCTCTGCCGAGAAGAAGTTGGAGAGAAGTTGGTTCATGACAGGAGGTGGTTAAATAGGAAGTGGTTGATATGAATGGTATGAACTATATCCGGGGGGCGGGCCCGGCCTCATGGATTAGGCGCGGGCTACGGCCTTGCCTATCTTGATAAGGCGCTTCTTGAAGCGGTTGACACGCAGACCCTCGTTGGTTACCACAGAGCCTATGCAGTACTTGCTGAAGCCCGAGGGCTTGATGCGCAGGGTGCGCAGCAAGGGCAGGATGGGAGACGGAGCCCGGCCGTCGCGCTTCAGCTCGATGATGACAGCGTCGTCCATGTCTTTGTCGCAGTCTGTCTGATAGTTGTGAAAGTGGAGGCCGAAGTCTATGGTGAGGCGCTCCGTCTTCTCATAATTGACAAGAGTGATGCGGCTGAAGCTGTTGCCGACAGTGGGCTGCAACATGTTGAAGGTGAGGCCGGTGCGCTGGTGGAGGAAGTCTTCGCCCACATGGTCGTTCATGACGGCATCAACTGAGGGTACGCTCACCCTCTTCTTAGAGGTCTTGCCGTGGTTGTCCTTCTTCTTGACCTCGAGAAACGACTGGGCCGAGCTGACGTAGGTGCGTACCCTGACCTTGGTGCGCGGCAAGTGGCCTGCCTGATGCAGGCTGAACATGGTGGGTCCACCCTTCAAGTCCCAGTAGGTGGTGGCGTAGGGACTGATGAAGCTGCCTTCATTCTGCTGGGCATAATAGTGACCCTGCGCCAGCCGGAGCAGGCGCAGCAGGGTAGTGACATTGGTGACGTACTTGCTGTCGGTGCGCTTCATGAGACGTATCTGGTGCATCTCGTCAAGCGTGATGGGCGGCATCTCGTGCAATATCCGGTTGATTTGAGCGTGTGTGGTTTTCATAGTCAATGACACAGATTGAAGGTTGCGCTCGCGGAGGAACTGAGAGCCCTATAACACCGCAAAGGTAATAGAAACTATATTTGTTACAAACTTGCTACAAGAATTTGTGGCTATTCTGTGGGGTAAATTAAACCATTCTCTTAGAAAGGGGTCAAATATCCTGACACATGGAAGCCATCATGCTGCGACAACAGGCGCACCACGTTCAAGGGAAGATAAACGAGGTGCGCCTTGTGTCAAGTAAGCTTATGTCGAGAAGCATGCTCTGCGGGGGAGGCTGCGACTACCGGAAGACATGCTTCCCGTAGTTCACTCCCTTCAGCTGATAGAAATCAGCCTCAGCCTGCAGCCGCTGAAGGAAGTCCGGATACTTGCGCAGGGACTGCGGAGTCCATCCGGCTTCGGCTACGGCCGCCAGTCGCGGGAAAGTGAGATACTGCACCGTGGAGGCATCTTCCACCCACTCGGTCCAGAAATTGGCCTGCACTCCCATATACTGTGGCTGCAATTCAGCAGGCACATTGTTCATAGGCACGTAATTATAGACGGCTTCGACTGTCTCGGTACCGTAGCCCTGGGAACGCGGCTCAGTAGGCAGGTCAGACTGGCGACGGTTGATATAATAAGGTATCTGCGGAGTAAGAATGGTCTTCAGCCCACGCTTGGCGGCATCGAGGGCAGCCCCGTCGGCCCCCACCCATGCCATGATGGTAATGTCGCTGCCGAGCGGAGCGGTATTGCCGTGGAGCACTTCGTTCCAGAAGATGAGGGAGCGCTGGCGGGCAGCCGGCTTGGTGGCGATGTGTTCCTTGAGCTGGCGATAGAAGTTGATTTGAAGGTCACGATAATTAGAGGAGCCTATCTGCTTGAGCTGTTCCTGACAGAGGGCATTGTTTTCCCATTTATGAGTGGGGCATTCGTCGCCGCCGAGGTGAATGTAGCCAAAGGGGAAGATATCTGTGAGTTCATCTATTACGTCTTTGGCAAATTGTACAGCCTGGGGGTTGGCCACATTGATAACATCGCCTGACACACCCTGCCAAAGCCACACTTCGTGCTTATTCTCGGGATCGCAGCTCAGGAACTCGGGATAAGAAGCCACGGCGGCCTGAGAGTGGCCGGGAATATCCACCTCGGGCACTATCTCGATGAAGCGCTCGCGGGCATAAGCCACAATTTCGCGAGCATCATCCTGGGTATAGTACCCGGCGTAAGTCTGTCCGTCGGGCTTCACATCGCCCCACGCAAGAACCTTACTCTGACGAGTTGCCCCCACGTCGGTCAGCAGGGGATACTTCTTTATTTCAAGCCTCCACCCTTGGTCTTCGGTGAGGTGCCAGTGGAAACGGTTGAGCTTGTAGGCCGCCATCACATCAAGCAGCTTCTTTATCTCTTCCTTGCCATAGAAATGACGCCCTTCGTCGAGCATGAAGCCACGCCACCCAAAACGGGGAGTGTCGTTGATGGTGACTTCGGGGAGCTTCCACCCACTCACCTCGCTCACCGCTCCGGCCACACCGGCCATGACAGCCCGAGAGGGCATAAGCTGCTTCAGTGTCTGCAAGGCATAGAAGAAACCGGCAGGGCGTGCGGCCTCCACCCGGATGCCGTCACTGCTTACCTGCAGGGAGTAAGCCTCGGGACCCAGCTGCTTGTTGAGCCTGAGACTAAGCTCTGCGTTTTTGGCCTTACCCTTCACCACCTTGATACCGGTGGCCTTGGTGAGGTCACGACCAAAGCGGTTCAGCACCATAGCGATGCTATCGCCGGGATATGCATCGGCAAACACTTTCAGACGTTCTTTGAGAGGGAAGTGGCCTTGGCCCTGCTGCACGGAGACCGGCAGAGGAATGAGAGGGAGAGGTTCGGCTGCCGCGATGGGAAGGGACAAGAGACTGGCCGCAGCAAGAAGAATGTGTGAGAATTTCATAGTACAATAGAGAATTATTGGAGGAGGGCGGCAGACCATAAACCCGGCAACAAGCCGGTAGATGCCGCCATGTGAGAGATTATGGCTTCAAAAATACAATCTATTTATCATAATGTGGTATCTTCGCGCCCAGAAAAACGCTGCACCCCCTTCCAATCCGGTACTTCGGCACGGTCAGCCAATGCTGAGGCTGTGTGTCGGGAGACCGTCCGGGGGCAGCTCGAGTGCTTGTCTAACCTCGTTAAAAACAAGAATATGCCCACTTCAAAGTCTTCCCGTCGCCCGGCGACGGTGAGCATTCCCTTCTTGCTGCTTGGAATGCTCTTCTCCATGTGTTTGATAGCAGCCAATCTCCTTGAAGTAAAACAGATACAGCTTGGCCCCTTGTCGCTGACGGCAGGGCTGATTGTCTTCCCCGTGTCATATATCATCAACGACTGCATGGTCGAGGTCTACGGCTATCAGCGGGCCCGTCTAGTCATATGGCTGGGGTTCGTCATGAACTTCCTGTTTGTGCTCTTCGGCTTTCTGGCCGACTTACTGCCGGCAGCGCCCTACTGGCAAGGCGAAGAGGGCTTCCACGCCATATTCGGTCTGGCCCCCCGCATAGCCGCGGCCTCATTTCTTGCCTTCCTGGTGGGTTCTTTCCTCAATGCCTACGTGATGAGCGTGATGAAAGCTGCAGAACGCACTAAGGCCAATGGGCGCCACGCCACTGCCCACTTTTCTTGGCGTGCCATCGCTTCGACCTTAGTGGGCGAAACAGCCGACTCCCTGCTGTTCTTCCCTCTCGCCCTGGGCGGAGTAGTGCCCTGGGACGTGATGCCCTTCTTGATGATTAACCAGGTGGTGCTCAAGACGCTCTATGAGATCGTCATCCTTCCCCTTACTATCAGAGTGGTGCGTGCCCTCAAGAAGTGGGAACATATCGACGTGGTTGACACCGATATATCCTATAGCCCGTGGAAGGTCTTTGAGCTATGACCTTTTGACTTTCTGCCATTCCCCATCCACATATCCCCATGAACAGTTCAGCTTTAGTCATACTCAGCGGTGGGCAAGACTCCACCACCTGCCTCTTTTGGGCCAAGCGCCACTTTGACGAAGTGCGTGCCCTATCCTTCACTTATGGTCAGCTCCACGCCCGTGAAGTGGAAATAGCCGAGGACATCTGTCGCGAGGCCGGCATCCCTTTTGAGAAGAAGGACGTCAGCTTCATCAGCAGTCTCTCCCACTGCTCGCTGACAGATGCCTCCATTCAGATGGACACCGCACAGCCTGCAGCAGGACTTCCCAACACCTTCGTACCCGGACGCAACCTGTTCTTCCTTAGTGTGGCCGCCATCTACGCCCGCGAGCATGGCATTCACCAATTAGTGACCGGTGTCTCCCAGACAGATTTCTCGGGCTACCCGGACTGTCGCGACTCCTTTATCCGGTCGCTCAACGTCACGCTCAATTTGGCGCTCGATGACCAATTCGTCATTCATACCCCACTGATGTGGCTTGACAAGTGTCAGACCTGGGCCTTGGCTGACGAGCTCGGTGTGTTCGAACTCGTACGCAGGCGCACCCTCACCTGCTATCGAGGTGTGCCGGGCGATGGCTGTGGCCACTGTCCTGCCTGCAAGCTCCGGCGCCGTGGACTGGAAGAATATCTTCACCGGAAAGAGACGGCCATGTAGCCATTGCCCTCCCCTCACTAAGCCCCTACCCCATCACGTTCCTATTATAATAATATGACTATGCGCAACGACTTACAACTTCAAGCCTTGGGCCGAAAGACCGAATACCGTCAAGACTATGCCCCTGAGGTGCTCGAGACCTTCGTGAACAAACATCCGGAAAACGACTACTGGGTGCGCTTCAACTGTCCCGAGTTTACCTCCCTCTGCCCCATTACCGGTCAGCCGGATTTTGCAGAGATACGCATCTCCTACCTACCCGGCGAACGCATGGTTGAAAGCAAAAGCCTCAAGCTATACCTTTTCAGCTTCCGCAACCATGGCGACTTTCACGAAGACTGCATCAATATCATCATGAAGGACCTCGTGCGCCTCATGGACCCCAAATACATCGAGGTGACCGGCATCTTCACACCCCGGGGAGGCATCAGCATCTACCCCTTTGCCAACTACGGTCGACCCGGCACGAAGTACGAAGAGCTGGCCGCCTTCCGCCTCCGCCAGCACGACTTGTAGCAGGATGATACGACGAGGAGGGGGCGACGAGCTATGGCTTTGTGCCCTGCCGATATAGTCCTCCCTCTCAGCCGGCACCATGGGGCTGAGAGCCAGAATAGGAAGACGAGAGATATTGCAGTCTTACACAACACCGGCAACCTCTGCGATTGAGGGATGATGCTTCTCACGAGGCGTCATCCCTTTTGGTTATCATCGTCACTGCCTTTGCCCCTCATGGCGTGGCGTCTGCCTACAAGCCACTGCATTGCCTGCGATTGGTCAGGCCCTGCTGCGTGCCCACAAATGGTCGCCACATGGGTATACAAGGTAGTTTCCCATTTCTTCTGCCATTTCATACACTGTCGCACTATCCGTCTATGTAACAACCTCTTACGTATGGCAGATAGGCCTTCTCCACCTTGCACACACCTGCCACTCATCTTACACACACGGGCGTAAACCTTACACAGAAACTAAGCCGCAGACCTTACACACACCTCGCTCGGGGCTTGCCGGATGGGGGGATGGGCTTTCCACCTTGCACCGGGCGCGCGTCCCCTCCACCGGCCACCTCCGATGCTGCCACGAATGCTACATTCATGGCAGGTTGGTGCGCCAAATGCTACATACGCAACCCCATGTATATCAGTCGGTTGTAAAATCAGTGCAAGGTTGTATGTGGAAATAGCAAACATGTGCCGTAAGTAGGGGCATGCGTCATGTGGCAGACTGCCAACCTGCCACTGATAGTACAGAAAAATTGTCCGGCTGCTTGCCTCACCACGCCAAGGCATCTAAGAAATTGTCCGGCTGCTTGCCTCACCACGCCAAGGCATCTAAGAAAAACTGGAAGCATTGCAGTTTTTTCTGGGCTGCTTCCAGTGAGCCGTATATGCAGCCTGCCATTTTGCCGTTAGCCGGCATGGCCCGGCCTCTCCTTGCGGCATGGTCCGGAGGCTCGTTAGAGTTCAGCGCAAACGCTTTGTCAGGGTGAGCTTGGTACTGCGCCCAGCGCCCGGCAGCCGGCAGCCTATTTCGCTTTCTGTGTCTTCGCGGCAATCTTAGCTTTCAGTTCGCTGCTGCTTATACCATCGGTGCGGCCGAGTACAATGTGTTCTTTACCATGTTCCTCACACCATTTGATGGCTCGCTGAAATCCCTCGTGGCATTGGTCCGGCCCTGTGACGAAGAGGTCGAAGTCTATCTCCTTTACTATGCGGTCAACGTCTGTGTAGGTAATCACCTCATCCACATAGCGAATGGCTTTAATCATATACTTGCGGTCATCGGTCGAATTGAGCACCTTGGCCGTCGGTTTATATTTCAGTATGAAGTCGCTGTCCTGCGCCGCCACGATGAGATAGTCGCCCAGTCCCTTGGCACGTCTATATAGCTCCACGTGGCCTTTATGCAGCAGGTCGTAGACGCCGACGGTGAGCACTCTCTTGTAGTGTCTCGGCTGCATGCTGGCCAGCTGTATATGCTGTGGCAGAGGTATGCCCGCTATCTCGCAATGGGCTTTGAAGCGTTGGAAGTCGGCTCGGCGCCGATAGAGTATCCACTTATAATAGAGGCTATCAGGCAGATGGTCCAGCGTCCATGTCTTGAGTCGCTCGAACCCACGCCTGAGCAGGCCATGGTTATACCATACAGTTTGCTTGGGCACAGTCCAGTCGCCGTACTGGAAGGTGAGATACTCGTCAACCTCCTGAGGCACATTCAGCTCCACCCCTTTGAAGTCCCACTTCACGGTGTTTTGCAGATACTTCTCATGGATATAGTCGGAGCTGCCGGTGTGCCGCACCTCAGCGCAGACCTTGGTCAGGACGAAGACCTTGATAAATTCATCATTTCTTACGAGGTAGTATCGCCCCCTGCGCTCATGCCTCACAAGCGTGAAGCCAACCTCGCTGAGCGACCACAGCACGTCCTTAAAGCGTTCCTCATCTTCTTTGAGAATGTAGATGTCGAAGACAGGCTTCCAGGGCTGAAAGTCGTCATTGCGAACGATGCCTATCAGTGTGCCAAAAGCCGGCCCCCAGTTAATGTCTATCTTATCAAGGTAGAGCGCCAGCACCCGCAAGTTGTCGAGCATTACCTCCTTATTTATCACCTTGTGGCCAAAGTCGAGGATATGCCGCTGGTATAGTAAATATCCTTTTGAAGTCTTTAGACGTGCCATATAGCAAGATTTAATAGGTTTCATTAAGGGTCATGTAATGGAGGGTCTTAGTCCTTTAGGCGTACGACCATCTCGCGTCCTTCCATCCACCCCTGTCGTACATCTCTAAACTGCTCCGGGTTGTTGAATTCGTGTGCCCATGCCTCTGCGACTGCTTGGGGCGCTCCTTTAGAGCCTTCTCAACAAGTAATCTTTTAAGGTTGGTGATACGAGGTGACTTGCTGTATATGAGGGTGTCCTTCGTGGATACCAAGGTGTAAGCACAACCACTCTCGTCGCAACTTCTCTCAAGGAGAGTATCATAGTTGGTGGTAAAAACATCACGCCAGGGCAACTTCATTAGTTTCTTATGGAGACTGCCGGGAAAAACGCTCTTGTCGGGCAGGGCGTTCATGATTATCTCATTCAGCTCATGCTCTCCATGCACGGCCTTGACCTGGGAGGCCAAACGTATAGGGCTAAGCCCTGCCATCTCTTCGGCAAGAGGTGCTCGACTGTACAGCGACTTGAACAAATCCACATTCAGACTATTCCAATCGCGCATCTGCCCCGTACCATCATCCTCCGCATTAAGGCTAAACCCACATCCCACCATCACAGAAGCTTTCCCCGCATTGAGAAAGCGCTTCACCTTGTCCATCGACATCTTAGTGGAGGGAGACAAATTGGCGATAATATGATTAGTGCCCATTGGTTGATAGGTATATGTATAATCTGTTGGTCTTCTGAAACTATACTACGGGTGCTGACACAGCTGCCCATCATGAAGGCTCAGCCTATCCGACGGAGGAGGCTACGGGGAGTCCCTTGCGACTTTCCCGCCAGGTGGAAGGGCAAGAAGGAATATACCATGCCACCAGACCGTTTGTTATTCGACAAATATAAGGGTTATTTGAAGGGAAGACAAGGCTGGTGGTCAATAATTATATGGGCTGCAGGAATAAATAGTGTATTTGGACGTCATCCTAAGTGTCCACAACCATCACACAGGGTTGCCCCTAAGGCAGGATGGCGTCCCTGCCAATGATGGAGGTTTCTGCAAATAATAATCCTACCGATGTGCAAAAGTGGCAAAACCTTTGAACTGTCGTTGGAAGGTAATCTTTTGCCGGACCATGACATCGCAGTTGGCCGGAGCTGTAAAAGAATGGTGTGCAACTATCAGTTTCTCAAATGACGTTATCCTAGAAGTATCACATGGTAGTGAATAACCTCAGCTGACTCTTTTCTTTAATACCCATCAGTTTCTGTTTTGCCACACAACTATATTTATAGGGTAGTAGTCAATGCACTCAAATCAATATCAGGTATAATAGAATCCGCTACCTTGTCCACGACAAGGAAACCCATGTAAAGTGGAATGGTGAGAATATCCCCCTGACGTCCAACATTATATTTACCCAATTTGATAGCATTCTTGACATGATACACATTCTTATTCTTAAGAACTGTAGTCATGCTTTTTGCTTTGCCGGTCTTTGCCTTGACTTCAAGTATGACACACTCGCCTCTGAACCTTACCAAGAAGTCCAACTCAAGACCACTATCCTTATGAAAATAGTATAGTTTCTGCCCAGACTTGGAGAGAAAATCAGCCATGAGATTCTCGAAGATAGCTCCTTTATATCCAAGAAGATTGCCTTTTAAGATATCCGCTTGAGTGCCATAGTCGAGCATCCCCATAAGAATACCTATGTCTGTGGTATACACCTTGAAGCAATCTTTAATGGAGTTGCCTTCTAACGGCAACTCCGTAATCGTAGTGTTATAACATCTACGAACTATCCCTGCATCTTCCAGCCATTGGATACTACCGATGTATTGCAAAGCCCGTCCTCCCTTCTTGACTACAGAATATTGGAACTTCTTGTTCTCTTTGGCTAACTGCTTCGGAATGGACTCAAAACATTCGCGGATATGTGGTTTGTCTGTATCATCCGCATATTTAGCCATGTCCTCTTCATATCCGTCTATGAGATTGCGCTGTACCTTATATATAAGTTCGATGTTCTTCGTTTCAAGGTAACAATTTACCACTTCGGGGAGTCCTCCGACAATGACATATCTGTACAACAACTCCATCATTGCCGCATGAACTCCCTCGGGAACAGCCTTCTCGTTTTCGAATGATGATTTGATAGAGTCTATAACTGTATCACTAATTTTGTTGGCCCAAAGGAATTCTTCAAAGTCGAGGGGATACATTTCAATTACTGTTTCATATCCTACAGGAACAGAATCCTGGCCGTCCTTCTTATTCTTCTTGTTTCTGCCATAGCCTTTCACTCCTAAAAGAGAGCCTGTGGCAATCACATCAAAACGACCATCTATATGGAATGACTTCAAAGCTGTCCTTGCCTCCTTACACTCTTGAATCTCATCAAGGATAATGCAGGTGTTCCCATCAATAAAACGACTTCTTGGAATCAAAGCTGAGAGGTTGAGAATAATGGTGTCAACATCTATATTGCCAGTGAAGGCGGACTTCTTATCTGGTTCAAGAATGAAGTTCATATAAACTACACTCCTATAATTCTCCTTTGCGAATTTTTGAACAATGTATGTCTTTCCGCATTGCCGTATCCCTTTTATCACAAGGGGCTTTCTATTCTCAGACTTCTTCCACTGTGTTAAAACCGTTTCTATTTTCCTCTTCAGCATAACTCTCGTTTACTTTCGTCCTGCAAAACTACATTTTTTCAAGCAAACGGATAGCGCACTCTACACTTTTTCAAACGAATACTATGGATCATATCACATTTCCCAAGCGAAACATAGAGAGACAACATTTGCTGTTAACAAGTTAATTGTCAGAAAGAGTAGCCCACCTGCCCACGGGCACAGGCAGCGAAGCCCTCGACCTTGGCAGCGCCTACCGCTATGTGCGCTTCAACGTAGAGGCCGCGCAGAATAATCCTACGGGCAACGGCAACCTCTGCTTCACCTGGGCCGAGTTGCGGCCCATGGAAGAAGAGAGCATAGACTGCTCGTCGAACCTCTACCGCTTCATCTTCTCAGGCACTTACACGGGCGTGAGCGCCGCCTCGCAGAGAGGCCGGCGCGTCCGGCGTGTTTATATATAGGTGGGTTTGCGGGCGGACGACTAACGCAAAAGCAGGCCCCGTGCAAGAGAGGCTCATGGGAAGCATTGCAGTTTTTCCTGGGCTGCTTCCAGTTTTTACTACATGCCTTGGCGGGGAAGTTACATGCCATGGCGGAGTTGCCGGATGCCTTGGAGGGGAAGTTACATGCCTTGGCGGGGTCGCCGGGAGGCAGGGAAGAAATTTTTTATGATTTTGTGGCCGGTCAGAGGCGAGGGCCGTGGGCGCCGGGAAGCCTTTACGAAAGAGGTGTGCAGTTTCTTCCTACAACCTTGCACTGATTTTTTAGACAGTTGATATACACTGCGTTACGTATGTAGGATTTGACGCTGCCACCTGCCACAAATGTAGCACCGGGGTCTGCGGCTTGAGGCTATGGTGCATGGATGGCGGGGTGCTTGCGGCCTGAGGAAGGGCGGACCAATCGGAGATAATGCGGAAAGGCCGTATCGCGCCGTTGTATCTTTGCAGCGGCAACGGAGTGACGGACGTGGACGGAAGACGGGCGCGCAGTCGGCCCACCATCCGTCACCTTCGCGGCCACAGAAAACGGAAAGCACTAACCTA
>CAMAMB010000017.1 GCA_945836755.1 uncultured Bacteroidales bacterium | reverse complement strand
TAGTTTTTCCTGCATGTACATCTAGTTTTTCCTGCATGTACATCTAGTTTTTTCTACATGTACATCTGAGTTTTTTCTACCGCTTCCGGGCCTGGCTGTGGCGGTGCGGGCGTGGAAGTAAAATGAAGCCTACCGGCGTTACAAGGCATGACCCCTCGTGGGGCTTGTAACGCCGGTAGACTAAACGGCTGTCAATAAATGCTTCGTGGACCAGGAGGGAGTTGAACCCTCGTCCAAACGGGGAAACGATGGGCTTTCTACACGCTTATCATCGCTTAGCTTTTCGTGCGCAGGCAAGACCGATGCCACCAACCTGCACCTTAGCCTCTAAAAGCTTCGCAGGGCAATCGAGGCCTTACCCTGCTATTCCCGATATTGCTGCACCGCCTTGACAGGGTAGCTTCGGGACAAGAGCACCCAAGGCGATGTCTCGTCTCAGCACCTTGTGCCGAGATAAAGCTTGTCTACTATACTTCGACTAAGCAGCGAGAGCAAAATTGTTTTCGCCAGTTAAATTTTTTGGAAGCCGAGATTAAAGTGCCCACTCCCGGGCGCACTGCGTGCTTACACATGGCTCCGACCCGCTGTCAAATCCGGTCTGGCCCTTAAACGTGTCCCGGAGACAGGGGCATGGCCCTCATGTCTTCGGGGCGGCAAAAGTACATCTTCTTGCCGAAGCTGCCAAGTTTTCCATCTACTATTTGCAGTGAGTGAGAGGCTCTCCCACCGTCTCGGCAGCCTTCATATTTCATTTCGCCCTGGTCGTCCACCTCGTCGGCAGTGGCGAACATTTTTTCTTGAAGCTTCTCATAAGAACAAACAGTTAGGCCACCCGCCGGCGGGCAGCACGTAGTAAAGTTTAGTTTAGTTGTCGGTGCAAATGTAAGCAGTAGTAGAAACACGGAGAAACTTTAGCGGTATTATTTAAGGCATATAGATAAAATTTTATGTGTCGGGCTTTTAATCTGCTTGCGAAGTGGGGTTTCTGCAATCTTTGTGTGTTTGTCTGTAAGCGTTGGGCGAGCGAGTAAAATAGGCTGCGACATCCTTGTCAGGCCGATAAGTACAGCTCGGTCATTCTTTAATATTCTTGAAAAAGGCAGCGGCGCTGCCCAAAAGGCGGTACATCCGGCTAAGCGCCTCGCCAAAAGTTCCTATATTTGCCCCGCAAGCACGAGCATGGGCTACCCCCGGCGCGGCTTGCTCTACACCTATTATATATATAGCACTATGAAGACAAAGTTGATCCTCTGGATGGCATTCTGCCTTGTGGCCCTGCCTTCGTCGGCTCAGGACGACGACATCTACTTTGTGCCTTCCAAGCAAAAGAAGCAAGCCAAGCAGCAGAAGCAGGAGACGCTGCCCTGGAAGCAGCAGCCTTTAGGGCAGTCGTCATATAAGCCCCTCTACGAAGATTCGGTGTTTACCACCACCGATTGGAGTGAGGGCCGCAAGTCGCCCCAGCGCGACGTAGACGAGTATAACCGTCGTGGCGGTACAGCCGAGTCTGCCCCGGCCACTTTTGCCGACTCCTTGGAGGCGGCCTATAATCAGGGCTACGCTGACGGTAAGGCCGACGGTGCTTACACAGAGCGCATCGTGCGTTTCTATGCCCCCTCGCCCGGCGTCTATGTGAGCAGCCCGTATTACCTTGACTACTACTACCTGGCCTACGATCCCTGGTACTGGGGCTACGGTTCGTGGGGCTGCACGTGGAGCGGCTGGTATGGCTGGGGCTCCTGGTACGGCTGGCGTCCCTACTACGCCGGCTGGGGCTGGTACGATCCTTTCTGGGACTACCGTTGGTATCCCCACCATCACCATCATTACTACACGTATGTGCCGGCCACGGGGCCTACTCATCATTATGGCAACAATGGTAACCGCCCCTTCCGTGGTGCGACCTCGCGCAGCGGCGGCTTTGCGTCGACAGGGCGCGGCAGTGGCCGCTTCGGCGGCGGCTCATTGGGCTTCCGCTCCACCGGCCGTCCGGGCTCACGGTCAGGCGGTTCAGGCTTCTCCACCACCTCGGGCGACAACACGCAGCGCCGCTTAGGCAGTAGCAGCGGCAGTAACGATAAAACCACGAGGGGTACAAGCTCGACCCGACGCTCCGTCAATGCCGACAGCCGGCGTGAGAACTCCTCTTACAGCACCGGCCAGCGCTCTTCGTCCTACAACCGCAGCAGCAGCTTCGGCAGCGGCAGCCGTTCCTCGGTGGGCAGTTCTCGTGGCGGCAGCTTCGGCGGCAGTCGCGGCAGCTTCAGTGGCGGCGGACGCTCCCGCCGATAGACCCGCCCCCTTCAGACAGAGAGCGCGGGCCACGCCCTTGTGTCCTCCACCTATCCACCCTAAGCACACACCTTCACCATGACACCTAAGACTTTGGTCACAGCCGCAGCCCTGCTCTTCTGCGGCACACTCACAGCCCAAGACATTTATAAAGTAGAAGCCCTCTCCGGCAGCGACCTCAACGGTACAGCCCGCTACGTCGGCATGGGTGGCGCCATGAGTGCCCTCGGCGCCGACCTGTCGGTCATGGGCACCAACCCCGCCGGCATCGGCCTTTACCGCCGTAGCGACGTAGCCTTCAGCGGCGGACTGACCGATCAGCCCAATGCCCGTCAGGCCTTTGATATTCACCGCATTCGTCCCAGCTTCGACCAGGCCGGCTTTGTCTATGCCTGGAACCTGGGCGATGATGCCGCTGTCAAGTACGTCAATTTCGGTTTCAACTACCAGAAGCGCCGCAACTTCAAGAACTACGCCGAGAAGCTCGGCGGCACTACGGGCGGATGGTCGCAGACCGACCTCTTCCAGCAAATCTCCTCCGGCTTCGACCTCGCCGACGACTACGACCGCGACGGCATGCTCCCCATCGTCAATGCCGCCTACGACGCCCAGCTCTCCACCCTTCCCGGCTCTTCTATCGTGCTGCCCGATGAGCCTGGAAACGAGTACCGCTATGCCGGGCCCGAGACGTATAACCTGCAGCGCGTCACGTGGGGAGGCATCCAGCAGTACGACTTCAATGTAGCCTTCAACATCAACGACCGCTTCTATGCAGGTCTCACGGCAGGCTTCTACAACGTCAACTACCACTCTGCCCTCTATTACGACGAGGACATGTATTTCGCCAGCGGCGACCGCTACATCATCAGCGGCGACGGCGCCCTGCCTTACTACTACTCCAACCAGGAGGAGAAGGTCACAGGCACGGGCTTCGACCTCAAGCTCGGCTTCATATGCCGTCCCTTCGAAGATTCCTCCTTCCGCGTAGGCTTCAGCGTGGCCACTCCTATCTTCTTCGACCTCACTCAGACCGGCTTCGTCTACTTCAACTCACCCTTCGGAGCCATCTCCGAGGGAGACCCGGGCTACAGCCCCTATGCCGACTACCACGACGACTACACCGAGGGCAGCTTCATGGCGGGCAGCTTCGACTACCGCATACGCACACCCTGGACCGTCAACCTCAGCATGGGCGGCACGGTGGGCAGCGTGCTGGCCCTGGGCGCTGAGTACGAGGTGAAGGCCTACAAGAGCTGCTCCGTGGGTTACCCCTC
Organism: uncultured Bacteroidales bacterium; assembly: GCA_945836755.1. Taxonomy (GTDB): domain Bacteria; phylum Bacteroidota; class Bacteroidia; order Bacteroidales; family Bacteroidaceae; genus Alloprevotella. The sequence goes on along the minus strand of CAMAMB010000017.1, from coordinate 33,046 downwards.
CTACGACGACTACTACTGGGACAGCGATACCGACACCGACTATGCCATGAACGACGAGGTGGACACCCATCTCAAGGCCCAGCACATACTCCGTCTCGGCGCTGAGGCGCAGTTAGTGCCCGGCTTCTTCGTCAGAGCGGGCTACAACTACCTCTCCTCGCCCTTCCGCGACGGTGCCCATCTCAACCTCTTTACCTCCAGCCCCTCCTACTACGCCCGCACCAATACCGACTACCTTAACCTGGGCGACACCCATCGTGCCACCTTCGGTCTGGGCTATCGCGGCAAACACTTCTACGCCGATGTGGCCTATCAGTTCCAGCGCCAGCGCGGCGACCTCTATCCCTTTGCCACTCAGGAACTCGACTACCCCGAGGGCATGGCGGGAGCGCCCGACATAGCGCCAGCCAAGGTCAAGCTCGACCGTCACAACGTCCTCTTCACCGTAGGCTACAAATTCTAACCACCTCGCAACCATCACCCTCTATCCCGCATGAAAAAGTTCCTCCCGCTCGCTCTGAGCCTCGCCCTTGCCACCACCCTCTTCAGTGCCTGCGCGTCGCAGAAGTCACTCTATCCGCTCGACGGTAAGTGGATGGTCGAAAGCATAGGCACTACTCCCGTCAAGGCGTCCGCCGAGACCACGCCCTACCTCCTGTTCCGCCTCAACGAGCAGCAGCTCAACGGCTACTCAGGATGCAACAACCTGGCCTCCGCCCTCGACATGAACGCCCTGAAGAAGGGCAAGCTGACCTTTCCACGCATGGCAGCCACCCTGCGCCTCTGTCCCGACGCAGCCCACGAGCAAGCCTTCCTGGCCGCCCTCGACAAGGTGAGAAGCTACAAGCTCGACGGGGCCACCCTCCGCCTCTGCGATGAGGCCGGCAAGCCCCTCGTCAGTCTCAAGAAGCAAGCCGCAGAATAAGCCGATAGCCGTTGCCGCCCCTCCACGCGGGTGACAGCGGCTATCCTTGTGTCTGAGTCCTATTTCCCCCTATCGTTCCACCCCCTTATCCATTCCCCTTTCCCCTCCATCTCCTTATGGCCAAGCCAGACGACAAGAAAATAATCTTTTCCATGGTCGGCGTCTCCAAGACCATACGCCAGACCAACAAGCAAGTGCTCAAAAACATCTACCTCAGCTTCTTCTACGGCGCCAAGATAGGCATCATCGGCCTTAACGGCGCCGGCAAGTCGACGCTCATGAAGATAATCGCCGGTCTCGATACCGACTATCAGGGCGAGGTGGTATTCTCCCCCGGCTACTCAGTGGGTTACCTACCCCAAGACCCCCATCTCGACGACGACAAGACGGTGCGTCAGATTGTGGAAGAGGGCGTGGCCGACGTTGTGGCAGCCCTCGCCGAGTACGAAGCAATCAACCAGAAGTTCGGCCTGCCGGAGTACTACGAAGATGCTGACAAGATGAACGAGCTCTTTGCCCGTCAGGGCGAGCTGCAGGATGTGCTCGACGCCACAGACGCCTGGAACCTCGACACCCGTCTGGCCCGCGCCATGGAAGCACTCCGCCTGCCGCCTGCCGACCGCACGGCCCGCCATCTCTCCGGGGGCGAACGCCGCCGAGTGGCCCTCTGCCGCCTCCTCTTACAGAAGCCCGACGTGCTCCTGCTCGACGAACCCACCAACCACCTCGACGCCGAGAGCATCGACTGGCTCGAGCAGCACCTCAACCAGTATGAGGGCACCGTCATTGCCGTGACCCACGACCGCTACTTCCTCGACGATGTGGCGGGCTGGATACTCGAGCTCGACCGAGGCGAAGGCATACCCTGGAAGGGCAACTACTCCTCATGGCTCGACCAGAAAACCCGCCGCATGGAGCAGGAAGAGAAGGTGGCCAGCAAGCGCCGCAAAACCCTCGAGCGCGAGCTCGAATGGGTGCGCATGGCACCCAAGGCACGTCAGGCTAAGGGAAAGGCCCGCCTCAACTCCTACGAGCGCATGCTCGGTGAAGACCAAAAGGAGAAGGAGCAGCATCTCGAAATCTTCATCCCCAACGGGCCCCGCCTCGGCCACAAGGTCATCGAGGCCGAACACGTGGCCAAGAGCTTCGGCGACAAGGTGCTCTACTCCGACCTCAACTTCACCCTGCCCCCCGCCGGCATCATCGGCGTCATCGGCCCTAACGGCGTAGGCAAGACCACCCTCTTCCGCCTCATCATGGGGCTCGACACCCCCGACAGCGGCAGCTTCAGCGTGGGCGAAACCGTGCGCCTGGCCTACGTCGACCAGCAACACACCGACATAGACCCTTCCAAAACCGTCTACGAGGTCATCTCGGGCGGTGCAGAACTCATGCGCATGGGGGGGCGCGACGTCAATGCCCGTGCCTATCTCTCGCGCTTCAACTTCTCGGGAGCCGATCAAGAGAAGAAGTGCGGCGTGCTCTCCGGCGGCGAACGCAACCGCCTGCAGCTCGCCCTCGCCCTCAAGCAGGAAGGCAACGTGCTCCTGCTCGACGAGCCTACCAACGATATTGACGTCAACACCCTCCGCGCCCTCGAAGAAGGTCTCGAGGCCTTCGCCGGCTGTGCCGTGGTCATCAGCCACGACCGCTGGTTCCTCGACCGCATCTGCACCCACATCCTTGCCTTCGAAGGCAACGGCGAGGTCTATTTCTACGAAGGCTCTTACACCGAGTACGAGGCCCACAAGGCCAAGCGCTTAGGCCTTGAAGAGCCCAAGCGGCTGCGCTACCGCGACCTCGAATAGCCGTGACGCCGACAGCCACAACCCATTCACAGCCCTGCCGCACCCCGTCACGAGATAGCGGCAGGGCATTTTTAGAAGCGTCGGCGCCATCGTCGCCCGACCGGGCGACGGGCGTACTTCGGTCAGGCGACGAGCGTACACCGGCCGGGCGACGGGTGTACACCGGCCGGGCGACGATGGCGCCACTGCCTGCCGCCACGCCTCCGAACCGCCGCGCAATGCCGAGATACTGCCCCAAACCGACCGCTGCCTCAAACTTTGCCTTTGCGAGACGCCCATAATTCTCACGGTTAGCGTAATTTTGCAGGGCGTTGGAGCGCCGCAGCCCTCCGGCCCACCGCCCCGCGCCCCATATAGACACACTAAAACCACACATTATCCTATACATCATGAGCAAGTTTATTCGCTTAGAGACCGGCAATGCCGTCTCCTTCCTCTCTGACCAAAGCATCGCTGCCTACGAGCCTCGCGTCAAGGCCGCCCAGCAGGCCCTCGAACAGGCCACCTGCGCCGGCAACGACTTCCTGGGCTGGATGCACCTTGCCTCAAGCCTTACTCCCGAACACCTGGCCGACATCAAGCAGACCGCACAGACCCTGCGCGAGCTCTGTGATACCATCGTCGTGGCAGGCATTGGCGGCAGCTACCTCGGAGCACGCGCCGTCATCGAGGCCCTCGGCAACAGCTTCGCCTGGCTGCAAAGCGATGGCGCCAATCCCGTCATCCTCTTTGCCGGCAACAACATCGGCGAGGACTATCTGAGCGAACTCACCACCTACCTGCGTGGTCGCAAGTTTGGTGTGATCAACATCTCCAAGAGCGGCACCACCACCGAGACAGCCCTCGCCTTCCGCCTGCTCCGTAAGCAGTGTGAAGACCAGCGCGGCATCGAGACCGCCCGCAAGGTCATCGTGGCTGTGACCGACGCCAAGAAGGGCGCTGCACGCACCACCGCCGACAAGGAAGGCTATAAGAGCTTCGTCATACCCGACAACGTGGGCGGCCGCTTCAGTGTGCTCACACCCGTGGGCCTGCTCCCCATCGCCTGCGCCGGCTTCGATATCGAGGCCCTCGTCAAAGGCGCTGCCGACATGGAGGCCTGCTGTGCTCCTGAAGTGCCCTTCGACCAGAACCCCGCCGAGCAGTATGCCGCCCTGCGCCATGCCCTCTACACCGCAGGCAAGAAGATAGAGATACTTGTCAACTACCAGCCCAAGCTACACTGCGTCAACGAGTGGTGGAAGCAGCTCTACGGCGAGAGCGAGGGTAAGGACGGCAAGGGCATCTTCCCCGCCGCTGTCGACTTTACGACCGACCTCCACTCCATGGGACAGTGGATACAGGACGGCGAGCGCACTGTCTTCGAAACCGTCATCTCGGTGGAGCAGCCTAACGCCACCCTCCTCTTCCCCCACGACGACGAAAACCTCGACGGGCTCAACTTCCTCGAAGGCAAGCGCGTGGACGAGGTGAACAAGATGGCCGAGCTCGGCACACGTCTGGCCCACATCGACGGCGGAGTGCCCAACCTGCGCATCGTCATGGAGCGCCTCGATGCCTACAACCTGGGTCAGCTCATCTACTTCTTCGAGCGTGCCTGCGGCATCAGCGGTCTCCTGCTCGAGGTCAACCCCTTCAACCAGCCCGGCGTGGAGGCTTACAAGAAGAATATGTTTGCCCTGCTCGGCAAGCCCGGCTACGAGGCCGAGACCGAAGCCATCAAGCAACGCCTCTAAGCCCCCTCCATCCACTTGAACACCGGCTCTGAGAGCCCTTAACGTCAAGACATGAACCCATCCACCCATCACGCAGCCCTGAGCCTGCCTCTCTTCACGAGGCCTCAGGGCTGTCTGGCTGTAGAGCGCTTCATGGCGCAACACAGCTACCCCGACTTCACGCCCCGCGCCGTACTCTTCGACATGGACGGCGTGCTCTTCGACTCCATGCCCAACCATGCCCGCTCCTGGGCCCGCGTCTGCACAGACTTTGGCCTGGCCATGACCCCCGAGGAAGCCTACATGCATGAGGGCCGCACAGGCGAGGCCACCATCCAGATATTGGCCCAACGCTATCTGCACCGCCCGGCCACAGCCCAAGAGATAGAACGCATATACGAGGCCAAGTGTCGCCTGTTTAACGCCTGCCCCGAAGCCCCCAAGATGGAAGGTGCCACCGAGGTGCTGAAGCGCGTGGCCGAGGCGGGGCTCACCATCGCCGTGGTGACGGGTAGCGGACAGAAGTCGCTGCTTGATCGCCTCGAGCAAAACTATCCTGGCGTGTTTGCCCCCGAACTCATCGTGTCGAGCAAGGACGTGCGCCACGGCAAGCCCCACCCCGAGCCCTATCTGCTGGGCCTCGAACGGGTGGGCCTCGAGCCGTGGGAGGCCATCGTCGTGGAGAATGCCCCGCTCGGAGTGGAGGCAGCCGTGGCTGCCGGCATCTTCACCATTGCCGTCAACACCGGCCCTCTGCCCGAAAGCGCCCTGCTCGAGCCGGGCGCACATCTGCTCTTCCCCTCCATGACCGCCCTGGCCCAAGCCCTCACTCCCCCTCAGCCATGACAGCTCCAAACCCCTCTACCGAGTGTCTCCACCGTGTGGCCCGACTGCTGGGCGACACCTTCCCGGCCTACGCACAGTCGAAGCGCGTCATCGTCTTCGGCGTGGGCGGCGTGGGAAGCTGGTGTGCCGAGGCCCTCTTGCGCACAGGCATAGGCCATCTGACCCTCGTGGACGCCGACACCGTGCAGCCCTCCAACCTCAACCGCCAACTCATGGCCACCAGCGCCACCGTGGGCGCCTCGAAGGTGGAGGCCCTGCGCGAAAGGCTGCTGAGCATCTTTCCCCATGCCGACGTGGAAGCCTGCCATGCCTTCTACGGCGAGGCCACCGCTGACCGCTTCGCCCTCGACAGCTACGACTACGTGATCGACGCCATCGACTCGCTCGCGCCCAAGGCGCAGCTCCTGCTCCACGCGGCCGCCGCGGAAACCACCCTCTTCTCGTCGATGGGGGCCGCCCTCAAACTCAACCCAACGGGCGTCAGCGTGGCCGAGTTCTGGAAGGTGAAAGGCTGCCCCCTGGCCGCCGCCCTGCGCCGTCGCTTCAGGAAGCACCACACCTTCCCGGCACGCAAGTTTCAATGCGTCTACTCCGAAGAACTCCTTACCAACCGCGGCAGTCTGCCGCAGGAGCAACTCACGGAAGCCGCCGAGCAGTTTCATAAGGCCGGCGTCAATGGCAGTCTGTGCCACATCACCGGTCTCTTCGGCTTCACCCTCGCCGGCCTCGTGGTGCAAGACCTCGCGCGGCGCTATGCCGCCGACTGAGCCGGCAGCCCACCCGGCAGCCCACCCCGTGTGGGGAAGGCCGCATGCAGGGCGCGCCGACCGCCGAGCGTTCACAACTTGAAAAATGGTAATTTTTACCACGATTGAGGTAAGCCCCCGGTGAGGGAAAAGCCCCTCCTTTGCTCCCGTAAGCGTGGGGCGTGTCGCTTCCCACCCTCCCGTGGCCACCACAGCCCTCCCCGCGCAACACAGCTACGGCGGCGTCGGTTGCCGGCAGGTCAGCCCGGCCCGCGACAGGCGTGGCGCCCATTCACACACCTTTATCACCTTCACCACGATGCACATCACTCCTACCTTACTGCCCCACGTGCAAGGCCCGGCCGACGTCAAGGCCCTCATACCCGAGCAACTCCCCCTGCTGGCCGCCGAAGTGCGCAGCCTCCTGCTCGAGAAGCTCAGCCACCACGGCGGGCATTGCGGGCCAAACCTCGGCATGGTCGAGGCCACCATCGCCCTGCATTACGTGTTCCATTCGCCGCAAGACAAGATAGTCTTCGACGTGTCGCACCAGAGCTACACTCACAAGATGCTTACCGGCAGGGCGAAGGCCTTTATGCAGGCTGACTGCTACGACGACGTCTCGGGTTACACCGAGCCCTCAGAGAGCGAGCACGACCACTTCATCATAGGCCATACCTCCACCGCCGTCAGTCTGGCAAGCGGGCTGGCCAAGGCCCGCGACCTTAAAGGCGAGAAGGGCAACGTCATTGCCATCGTGGGCGATGGGTCGCTCAGTGGAGGAGAAGCACTCGAGGGACTTGACTGGGCAGCCGAGCTCGACTCAAACTTCATCGTCGTGGTCAACGACAACGAGATGTCCATCGCCGAAAACCATGGCGGCCTCTACCGCAACCTGGCAGACCTGCGCGCCTCCCACGGGGAGTGCCCCAACAACCTCTTCCGCGCCATGGGGCTGGACTATGTCTATGTGGAACGCGGCAACGACATCGACGCCCTCATCGATGCCTTCAGTCGGGTGAAGGACGTGGATCATCCGGTGGTTGTACACATTCACACACTCAAGGGAAAAGGTTACGCACCCGCCGAACAGGATAAGGAACGCTGGCACTGGACCATGCCCTTCGATCTCGCCACCGGCCAGCTTACATACAGGGCCGACGGCGACGATTACAACGACCTCACGGCCCGTCACCTGCTCCGCCTCATGCAGAGCGACCCGAGCCTCTGTGCCATCACCGCAGGCACACCGGGCATCTGGGGATGGACACCCGAGCGCCGCCGCGAAGCCGGAAACCGCTATGTGGACGTGGGCATAGCCGAAGAGCATGCCGTGGCCCTGGCCTCGGGCATGGCCAAGGCAGGGACGCACCCCGTGCTGGGGCTTTGCAGCTCCTTCTTGCAGCGCACCTACGACCAGCTCTCGCAGGACCTCTGCATCAATGACAGCCCTGCCACCATCCTCGTGCTCTGGGGCTCCCTCTCCACCATGACAGACGTCACCCACCTCTGCCACTTCGACATTCCCCTGCTCACAGGCATCCCTAACCTCGTCTACCTGGCACCCACGAATAAGGACGAGTATCTGGCCATGCTCGATTGGAGCCTTACCTATACAGCCCACCCCGTGGCCATCCGTGTACCGGTGGGCGAGGTGGCTGCCGCCGACCGCCCCGTGCCTGCCGACTTCAGCGAGACGGGCAAGTTTGAGGTGGTGGAACGCGGCAGCGACGTGGCCGTCATAGGGGCCGGCAACTTCTTCAGCCTTGCCCGCAGCGTCTGCAGCCGGTTGCAGGATGAGGGCCTTACGCCCACTCTCATCAATCCCCGCTTCGTCTCCCACATCGATACCGCCCTGCTCGACGAGCTGGCAGCCACCCATCGCGTGGTCGTCACCCTCGAAGACGGCGCCCTCACCGGAGGGTTTGGCGAGAGGGTGGCCCGTCATTACGGTCCTACCTCGGTGCGGACGCTCTGCTACGGCGCAGCTAAGGAGTTCGTCAACAGATACTCCGTGCCCGACTTCCTGCAGGCCAACCGCCTCACGCCGCCACAGGTGGCCGCCGACGTGCTGACGGCCCTCAGCGAGAAGTCTTGCTAAAGGTGCGCCCTCCTCGTGGAGCACCTGACTGGCGCCCCTTCTTCCTCCTCACCTTAAAAGGCTGAGCCCCGACGATGGAGCTCAGCCTTTTCGTATTGCGATGTGACGCCGCCCGGCCCGAGGGGGCCGCGCTTGGTGTTCAGCACCTTCTTCTTACCCTTGATATAGACGCCCTGCTGTGAGGGGGAGCCGACGCCCAAGAATTTCTGTCCCGGGCTCACAGTTCTATGTGACCGGGATGGGGGTGGCCGGTTGGTCTGCCGGAGAGGCAGCATGTACATGGCGGCTTTACGGGAATGCTTGTAGAAAAAACTGGAAGCATCCCCGTTGAAACTGGAAGCATCCCCGTTATTATTTAAAGCCTGTGGGCCGGCGTCGGGAGCCTCGTCCGCTGAGTAGACCAATATGTCCGCCCCCCTTCAGGGGTACATGCTCAGTGAGGGCCGCCTCGAAGTGCTCCACGTGCGGGTGTGGGGTTATGGCTCTTGCGGCCGGGCGGCTTTGTGGAGTTTGAGGTAAGTCTTGCAGCAGTCAGTGAAGGCGCAGAGGTGGCACTTTGGGGCGCGGGCGGTGCAGGTGTAGCGTCCGTGTAGGAGTATCCAGTAGTGGGAGGCCGCCACTTCGGCTTCGGGTATGTATTTGCGCAGGGCCATTTCGACGCTGTAGGGTGTGGTGCAACGGTCGGGCACGAGGCCGAGGCGGTGGCTGACGCGGAAGACGTGGGTATCGACGGCGAGGGCGGCCTTCTTGAAGGCAACGGCCTGTATGACGTTGGCGGTCTTGCGCCCTACGCCGGGCAAGGTGGTGAGTTCTTCGAGGGTCTGTGGCACTTGGCCGTCGAAGTCGGTCGTAAGTTTGCGGGCGAGGCCTACGAGGTGGCGTGCCTTGCTGTTGGGGTAGCTGACGGAGCGTATGTAGGAGAAGATGTCTTCCTCAGTGGCGGCGGCCATGAGGGCCGGGGTGGGGTAGGCTGCGAAGAGGGCGGGGGTGACCATGTTGATGCGCTTGTCGGTGCATTGGGCCGAGAGGACGACGGCCACGAGCAGTTCGAAGGGGTTGGTGTAGTGTAGCTCTGTCTCGGTGTCGTCCATGGTGTGCCGGAAGTGGTCGAGCACTCTGCGGAAGAGTTGTGGCTTGCGCATGGTGTGGGTGTGGGTTTGAGGAGATGTGGTTTACCTGACGAGCATGAAGCCTGCGGCCACGGCGGTAAGGGCTGTGATGAGGGAGGCGGTCATGTAGAGTATGGCGGTGAGGTGGTGGCCTGTTGTGAGCAGGCGTAGGGTTTCATGGGAGAAGGTAGAGAAGGTGGTGAAGCCGCCGCAGAAGCCTGTGACGAGGAGGAGGCGTAGGCCGTTGTGGGGCTGGCGGTCGAGGTGGGCGATGAGCATGCCGATGAGCATGCATCCGAGGGCGTTGGCAGTGAAGGTGGCGAGGGGGAAGCTGTGGCTCTGTGTGTGGCGCGAGAGCAGGAGGCCGATGGCGTAGCGGCAGAGAGAGCCTGCGCCGCCGCCGATGAAGACGAGCAGGAGGTGGAGGGGCATGGGGGCTTAGCGGGTGAGGTCGTGGAGGCGGGCGATGTACTTGCCGAGGATGTCGAACTCGAGGTTGACCTTTGTGCCCACTTTGATGGTGTGGAAGTTGGTGTGCTCGTAGGTGTAGGGTATGATGCAGACCTTGAAGCTGTGGTCTGTGGGCTCGCAGACGGTGAGGCTGACGCCGTTGACGGTGACGCTGCCTTTGTCAACGGTGAAGTATCCGCGTTGTGCCTGGCGCGGGTCGGCTTCGTAGGTGAAGGTGTAGATATAGCTGCCGTCGGCGTCGGCTATGTCGGTGCAGGTGGCTGTGGTGTCGGTGTGTCCCTGTACGATGTGGCCGTCAAGCCGTCCGTTCATCTGCATGGAGCGCTCGACGTTGACTTTGTCTCCCGGCTGCAGGAGGTCGAGGTTGGAGCGTCGTAGGGTTTCGTCCATGGCGGTAACGACGTAGCAGGGTGTGTCTATGCTGACGACGGTGAGGCAGACGCCGTTGTGTGCCACGCTTTGGTCAATCTTGAGCTCGTCGGTGAAGGGGCAGCGTAGGGTGAAGTGCTTGTTGCCCTTGTCTTGTGTGACGGCTACGACGGTAGCCATGTCTTCGATAATGCCTGAGAACATAGTGGTGGGTGATGGTGGTGAGAGTGAGGGTGAGAAAACTGCGGCTACGACACTTGTGGTTGTGCCATAGCCGCAGGGGTATGTGGCTCCTTAGTGGGAGCTTAGGTGTGAGTGCGTATTATTCGCCCTGTTCCATCTTGGCCTTGAGAGCAGCGAGGGCGTCGATGTCGCCGAGGCTGGTGGAAGCGGCCTGGTTCTGGATTTGGGGAACAGCCTCTTCCTTGCGTGCACGACCGGCGGCACGTGTGGCCTTGCGTTCAGCGCGTGCTTCGCTTCGCTGTGCGTCTTCGAAGGTGCGGCTGTGGGAGAGGATGATGCGCTTGCTGTCTTTGTTGAACTCGATGACCTTGAAGAGGAGCTTCTCGCCGTCCTTGGCGTGTGAGCCATCCTCCTTGACGAGGTGCTTGGGCGTTGCGAAGCCTTCTACGCCGTATTCGAGCTGGATGACGGCACCCTTGTCCATGAGCTCGATGATGGTGCCTTCGTGCTCAGAACCCTCGGTGAAGACGGTTTCGAATACGTCCCAGGGATTTTCCTCGAGCTGCTTGTGGCCGAGAGAGAGGCGACGGTTCTCTTTGTCGATTTCGAGTACAACGACTTCGATGTCAGCGCCAATCTGGGTGAACTCGGAGGGGTGTTTCACCTTCTTGGTCCAGCTGAGGTCGGAGATGTGGATGAGGCCGTCTACGCCTTCTTCAAGCTCCACGAACACGCCGAAGTTGGTGAAGTTACGCACCTTGGCGTGGTGACGTGAGCTGACGGGATACTTCACTTCGATGTCCTTCCAGGGATCGTCCTTGAGCTGCTTGATGCCGAGTGACATCTTGCGCTCCTGGCGGTCGAGGGTGAGGATGACGGCTTCAACTTCGTCGCCCACCTTGAGGAAGTCTTGTGCAGAGCGGAGGTGCTGGCTCCAGCTCATTTCGCTGACGTGGATAAGTCCTTCCACTCCGGGGGCAATCTCTACGAAGGCTCCGTAGTCGGCCATGACAACGACCTTACCCTTCACCTTGTCGCCTACCTTGAGCTCAGCGTCGAGTGCATCCCAGGGATGGGGTGTGAGCTGCTTGAGGCCGAGGGCGATGCGCTTCTTCTCTTCGTCGAAGTCGAGGATGACGACGTTGAGCTTCTGGTCGAGCTCGACGATTTCGTGGGGATCGTTGACGCGGCCCCATGAGAGGTCGGTGATGTGGATGAGGCCGTCTACGCCGCCGAGGTCAATAAATACGCCGTAGGAGGTGATGTTCTTGACGGTGCCTTCGAGCACTTGTCCCTTCTCGAGCTTGGAGATGATTTCCTGCTTCTGGGCTTCGAGCTCTGCCTCGATGAGGGCCTTGTGTGATACAACAACGTTCTTGTATTCCTGGTTGATTTTGACTACCTGGAACTCCATGGTCTTGCCCACGAAGACGTCGTAGTCGCGGATGGGTTTCACGTCGATCTGTGAGCCGGGGAGGAAGGCCTCGATGCCGAAGATGTCGACGATCATGCCGCCCTTGGTGCGACACTTGATATAGCCCTTGATGACTTCTTTGCTTTCGAGGGCTGCGTTGATGCGTTCCCAGGATTTGCTGGCACGTGCCTTCTTGTGGGAGAGTACGAGCTGGCCGCGCTTGTCTTCCTGATTTTCTACATAGACTTCTACTACATCGCCCACCTTGAGGTCAGGGTTGTAACGGAACTCGTTTACGGGGATGATGCCGTCGCTCTTGTAGCCGATGTTGACTACTACTTCGCGCTTGCCGATAGAGATGATGGTGCCGTCAACTACATCGTTCTCGTTGACACGGCCGAGGGTTTTGTTGTAAGCCTCTTCTTGTTCGGCGTGGCTGCCGGCTGCGGGTGTGGAACCGTTTTCGAATGCGTCCCAGTCAAAGTCTGCAAGGGGAGCAATGTTTTTCAAATTCTCCATTTAGTGAGTTAATAATAGAGTGAGTAATAAGGCTTTGGGGCTGTGCTGCCGTGCTGGCTCTCAGAAGCCGGGCGGGCGTCTCGCGCCCAGGTTGGAGAATGGGCTTGGTGTGAGCGTATGCGGCAGGGCCTTTGGCCCGAGAATAAATCGCGGCAAAGGTACAACTTCTAACCTTTGCCGCAAAGCTTTGTGCCTGAAAATTAGGAGTTAGCTTGCGCTTTTTCGTGTGTACGGAAGAGCCCCTCGAGGTCTTCCACCTCTCGGCGAAACTCTCGGTCTACGCTCAGGCGGCGTGCAATCTGGTTGCAGCCGTAGAGCACGGTGCTATGGTCGCGTCCGCCGAAGAGCCTGCCGAGCTGGCTGTATGACACGTCGGTGTACTTGTGGCAGAGGTACATGGCGAGCTGTCGTGCCAGGGCGATGTGCTGCTTGCGGCTCTTGGAGAAGAGTTCCTTCTGTTTGACGTGGTAGTGGCTGCCCACGGCCTGTATGATGTCGTCGTTGGTGAGCTTTTTCTTTTCGAGGTTGATGGCTCTGGCCACTACGCGGCGTGTGAGGTCGAGGTCTATGTCGCAGTTGTCGACGACGGAGTACATCATGATGGAGTTGATGATGCCTTCCAGTTCGCGCACGCTGCTTTCCACGTTTTCTGCGATGTACCGGATGACGTCGGGGGGGAAGTGGAGGCCGTCTCGTCTGATCTTTGAGATGAGGATGTCACGGCGCAGCTGGTTGTCGGGTTGCTCCAACTCTGCCACCATGCCCCATTTGAAGCGTGTGAGCATGCGTTCCTCGATGCCTTCGAAGAGGACGGGTGGCCTGTCGCAGGTGATGATGATTTGCCGGTTGTTTTGCTGCAGGTGGTTGAATATGTGGAAGAAGGCCATCTGCGTCTTCGACGTGGTGATTTCCTGTATGTCGTCGATGATGAGCACGTCGATGGTCTGGTAGAAGTTGATGAAGTCGTTGGGGGTGTTGTGTATGACGGAGTCGGTGTATTGTGTCTTGAAGACATGGGCCGACACGAAGAGCACGCGCTTCTCCGGGTAGAGTTCCTTGATGCGCACGCCTATGGCATTGGCGAGGTGGGTCTTTCCCACGCCGCTGGGCCCGTAGAGGAAGAAGGGATTGAAGGTGACCTTGCCCGGGTTTTGGGCGATGCTGAGGCCCACGTTGCGGGAGAGGCGGTTGCTGATGCCTTCGACGAAGGTCTCGAAGGTGTAGCGTGGGTTGAGCTGGGAGTCTACGGGGGGCAGCTCCTTGTGCTGTGGGGTCTTGACGCTCTTCTTGGGGGCTACGATGGGCGGCTGCGCGCTCTCGGCCTCGGTCTCCAGCTTGTAGAGCAGGCGTATCTGCGGGCCGAACTGGGCGGTGAGGGCCTTCTTCAGCTCTGGGGCGAAGTGGCCGTCCACGTAGTCGGCGAAGAAATTGTTGGGCACACTGAGGGTAAGCTCGTTGCGCTGGTAGCTCACGAACTTCATAGGCTCAAACCATGCCATGAACGTCTGCTCGGGCAGGGCTTGCTTGATGATTTCTAAGCAGTTATGCCAAAGAATTGCGCCTTGGGTGTGCATGCCGGGGGAAAGGGGTGGGGTAGTTTCGGACTACAAAGTTGGATTATTTTCATAGAATGAGGGCAAGATGGCAGGGCCTTTTTTATCAATTTTTTTGTGCCGAAGTGTGGCGGCAGGGGGTGGCGCGCTGCCTCAGACCTTATGTATAAGGCTGTTAGCCGGGGTGGTGGACCGCTGATGGAGTGGGAGGTTGCGGTGCTTGCTTTTTGACATTCTTAATAAAAGACGTAATTTTGCCCCAACTATATATCATGGTGTCCTGCTCTACGGGGCGGGGGTTCACCTTCTTCCAAGGTTTCACACATAGTATTGTCATGCGTCATCAAAGCAGGCATCTGGTCCGTGGCCTGGACGGCACGAACTATCTGGTGCCTTTCGTCCTTGTCACCAGCCTTTTCTTCTTGTGGGGATGTGCACACAGCATTCTCGATGTACTCAACAAGCATTTTCAGGAGACCATGCACGTCTCGAAGGCTGCTTCGGCCTTTGTGCAGGCAGTGGTCTACGGCGGCTACTTCCTCATGGCTTTGCCCGCCGGTGCCATCATCCGCCGCTTCGGCTATCGGGCGGGGGTGGTCACGGGCTTGACGCTTTACGGCCTCGGCTCGTTGCTGTTCATTCCCGGCAGCCAGCTGTTGAGCTTTCCGTTTTTCCTCTTCTCGCTCTTCGTCATAGGTTGTGGCCTGACGTGTTTAGAGACGGCTGCCAACCCTTATGTCACGGTGCTCGGTGCTCCCGACAGTGCCTACCGGCGCATCAACCTGGCCCAGTCGTTCAACGGTCTTGGCTGGATGGTCGGCCCGCTGTTGGGCACGCTCTTCCTCTTCACCGGCGGCGACGAGGGGGCCGACATCGCTACGCCCTACACGCTGATAGGTGCCATTGTGCTGGCGGTGGCCTGCTTCTTCTGCTTTGTCAAGCTGCCCGACGTGGCTGCTGCCGAGAGTGAGGAGGCGAGGCCCGACGAGGCCGGACGCTCCATGTGGCAGCACGCCCACTTCGTCTTCGGTCTCGTGGCCCTCTTCCTCTATGTGGCCGCCCAGACCGGCAACAACAGCTTCTTCATCAACTATGTGGTCGAGGAGGGAGGCTTCACCCCCTACGTGGCGGGCCTCATGCTCTCGTTCGGGCGCATGGGCTTCTTCCTGCTGGGGCGCATCGGTGGGGTCTTTCTCATGAAGCGCATCGACCCGGCGCGTCTGCTCTTCACCTTTGCCCTTGGGGCGACTGCCTGCATGGCGTTGACCACAGCCGGGCTGGGCATGTCGGGCGTGGTGGCCATCATGTTGTGCTCACTTTTCGAGAGCATCATGTTCCCCACCATCTTTGCCTTCTCGCTGCGCGGCTTAGGCCGTCACACCAAGACCGCCTCGTCGTATCTCATCATGACCATCGTGGGTGGTGCGGTGGCTCCCGTGCTCATGGGGCTCATTGCCGACCACAGCCGCATGCAGTATGGTTTTCTCGTTCCCCTTCTCTGCTTCGTCTACATCGCCTACTATAGCCGTGGCTTCCTGACCAAGCGCTTCTGCTGACCCTTCATCTCCGCCTGTAGCCTATGCCGCCTTCCGCCCAGAGCCTTTCGAGCGAGGCGTTCTACCTGCTCTTAGAGCGCCTGTTCGGTCTGCCTTTTACGCCCTCGCAGCAGAAGGCCGCCCTCCTGCTCTCCCACTTCGTGTCTACACGGCGCGAGCGTCCTGCCTGCATTCTCAGGGGCTATGCCGGTACGGGCAAGACCACCCTCGTGGCTGCCCTTGTGCGCAGCTTGCGTGAGTGTGGGCGGCCGGTCGTATTGCTGGCGCCCACCGGACGTGCGGCAAAGGTCTTCTCGCGTATGGCCGGAGAGCCGGCCTACACCATCCACCGCCTCATCTACCGCCAGGAGACCTTCAACGGCCTTGACACACGCTTCGACCTGGGCCTCAACCGCCTGCACGGGGCTGTGTTTATCGTGGACGAGGCTTCCATGATAGGGCGCGGCGTGGGGGCGGGCGTCGACAGCCTCTTCGGCAGCGGCGACCTGCTCGACGACCTCATCAGCTACGTCTACCATTCCCCCTCGTGCCGTCTGCTCCTGGTGGGCGACACGGCCCAGCTGCCCCCGGTGGGCGAGAGCCTCAGCGCCGCCCTCAGCGAAGACCGCCTGCGCCGCTACGGCCTGCTTGTGGGCAGTGCCGACCTCACCGACGTGGTGCGCCAGCAGGAGCGCAGCAGTGTGGTGACCGAGGCCACTCTGCTACGCGAGCTGCTCGCCGACCCGGCCTTCACCGGCACACCCTCCCTGCGCACCGACCCCCATGGCGAGGTGCGCCCCCTGCCGGCTGACGAACTCATCGAGCAGCTTGTCAGCGACTACCGTCGGGTGGGCACAGACGAGGTAATCGTCGTCACCCGCTCCAACCGCCGCGCCGTCTTATATAATAATGGTATACGCGCCCGCATCTTCGACCGCGAAGACCTGCTCACGGCCGGCGACCGCGTCATGATAGTCAGAAACAACTACTACTGGGCCGAGCGTCTGGCGGCGCAGCTTCCCGAGGGCGAGACGCTGCCTTTCAGTTTTCTGGCCAACGGTGACATGGCCGAGGTGGTACGCATACGCCACGTCCACGAGCAGCACGGGTTTCGCTTCGGCGAGGCCGTGCTCCGTCTGCCCGACTACGACGACTACGAGATAAGTTGCCGCGTCCTGCTCTCCACGCTTCAGAGCGAGGCCCCGGCTCTCACGCGCCCCGAGAGCGAGAGTCTCTATGCCTCTGTGCTGGCCGACTACGCCCACCTCCCTCTCAAGCGCGACCGCATGAAGGCCCTGCGGGCCGACCCCTACTACAACGCGCTCCAGCTGAAGTATGCCTACGCCGTGACCTGCCACAAAGCCCAGGGTGGACAGTGGGCGAGGGTCTACGTCGACCAGGGATTTTTGCCCGACGACGAACAGCCCCACGCCTACCTGCGCTGGCTCTACACGGCCCTTACGCGCACCACCGACCGCGTCTATCTCGTGGGCTGCCGCGCCTCGAGCGACTGACGCCGCCACGTCTTACCTTCCAACCCCATGCCTATGCAGTTGCCTGCCGATCCCATCCTGCTCTACGGAGTGGTCAACACCAAGCTCCGCGATACCTACGCCTCGCTCGAGGCCCTCTGCGACGACCTCGACATAGACCGCGCCTCGCTCGAGGCCCGGCTTGAGGCCGCAGGCTTTGTCTATCAGCCCGATCTCAACCAGTTTCGCTAATCTCAGCCCTATGTCCCGGCCTTCGTCGTCAGCTCCCATCCTCCGCCTCCGCGGTCTGCTGCGTCGCTATCCGCTGACGCTCTGCTGCGTGGCGCTCATCTGGTATCTCTGCCTGTTCAAGCCGCCCTCGGTGTCAGCGTTGGAGGGCATCGTGGGCTTCGACAAGATGGTCCACGTGGCCATGTACTTGGGCACCTGTGGCGTGATGTGGTGGGAGTATGCCCGCTGCCACCGCCGCAGCCACGGCCGGCGCCTCGTGACCTGGGCCATAGCGGCCCCCATCGCCATGAGCGGCTTGATAGAGCTCGTGCAGGAATACCTGACCACCTGGCGCGGGGGAGACCTCTGCGATTTCGCCGCCAACACCACCGGTGTGCTGCTCGCTGCCCTCGGCGGCAGCCTCTATCTGCGCCGCCGCTTCCGCCCGTAGTGCCTTTGCCCGACGAGGGCCGGGCTTTTCATCTTTCACCCAAACCTTCTACTCATGCACTTACGCCTCTCCGACAACGACATCTGCATAGCCCGTTACGACCGTGGCCGGCTGCCCGACGACCGCGACGCCTTCCGCTTTCAGTCCTTCCCTGTGCTGCCCCGGGCCTCCCTGTTGGTCAGTCTCGCCGACACGGTGTTGCCGCTGCCCGACTGCCGCCGGCCTGACGGCCGGGTAGAGGTGGTCTTCACCACGCCGGCCACTCCCATCCCCCTTGCCGAGTTTCAGGAAGAGGACATTGAGGCCGCCTATCGTCAGGTGTTCAGTCCCGAAGAGCCGCGGCGGCTCTTCTACGACCCTGTGCCTCCGCTCAACCTCGTCCTCGTCTTTGCGGCCGACCCGGCCGTCTGCCGCCGTCTCGAAGAGGCTTTTGCCGAGGTGCACTACTCCTGCGCCCTCACCCCCGTGCTCTGCCATTTTGCCGAGAAGGGCCTCGGGGTGCATGGCAACAGGCGCGTCTTCATCTACGCCCATGAGTCGGTCGTCGACGTGGCTCTCATCGACGGCTGCCGGCTCGACTTTCTCAATTCGTATACCTGCCTCTCGCTCTCCGACGTGACCTACTTCACCCTGGGCGCCTTGGAGCAGCTGCGTGTCGACCCTGCGGAGTATCCCTTCTTCGTGGCCGGCGACCCGCAGATGCGCATGCCCCTCATCGACGAGCTTCGCCACTATTCCGACCAGGTATACCCCATCAACCCCGCCGCCGAGTTTAACCGCCACCCCATAGCCCGGGCCGAGGGCGTGCCCTACGACCTGGTCTGTGCCATGTTGCGGCGTTGAGCGCGACGGCTCAGACAGTCAGTCACTCACTTTCCCACTCAGCTTATGCGTATCATCTCAGGCATTTATAAGGGCCGCCGCTTCGACGTGCCCCGTTCGTTCAAGGCCCGCCCCACCACCGACTTTGCAAAAGAGAACATCTTCAACGTGCTGCGTGGCTACATCGACTTCGAAGAGACCACCGTCTGCGACCTCTTCGGCGGTACGGGCAGCATCTCCCTCGAGTTCCTCTCGCGCGGCTGCCCGGCGGTGTGTACGATAGAGCGCGACCGCAGCCATTATGCCTTTATCCGCCAGTGCAGCCGTACGATTGACGACCCCGCGTGGACCGTGCTCTGCAGCGATGCCCTGCGCTTCATGGCGCGTCCGTCGCGTAGCTTCGACCTCGTGTTTGCCGACCCTCCCTATGCCATGGCCGAGCTGCCGGAGCTGCCCAACCGTCTCTTTGCCTCGACGCTGTTGCGGCCCGAAGGACTCTTCGTCTTGGAACATGGCAAGGACCACGACTTCAGCACTCACCCCCACTTTGTGGACCACCGCAGCTACGGCAGCGTCAACTTCTCGCTGTTTCGTTAAGGCCGTACCGTAAGCATAAGCCCCATTCTGCGCATGTCAGAATGGGGCTTTTTCGTGTCCGGAAGCCTTCGAGCGAGTGACATTGGGCCGAATGTCACCTTGCTTTCGGGCGGATGCAAGGTGGCATTCGGGCGGATGTTACCTTGCATTGGGGCGGATGTCACTGGCGCGAAGGCTTCTAAAAACGGCGCGACGCCTCGGCTGAACGGAGAAGCGCCTCGGCCGAACGGCCGGAACGAGGGCTTGAAGGAGGAGCGAGCGCGGCCGACAGGCTTGGGGGCAGACAAAAAGAGAGCCACCCGCGCTTGCAGGAAGTCAAGGCGGGTGGCTCTCTCGTGGCCAGGGGTCAGGAGGCGGCGGGGGCAAACCCTGCGGGGGCATGGCCGTCCGGGGCGAAACAGCTCCGTGGGGCGGGCAGCTTTAGTGGGTCGCCGAGATATTGAATTGCAGGCCCTTCTGCCCGTCTTCGTATCCCACAGGGTAGCCTTCGCGGTAGCCGCGCACGTAGTCGGCACGCTCGCGCTGTGAGGCAAAGCCGGAGCTCTCGTCGTAGGTGGCCTCCCGCGTGTCGGCCGCTCCGTCGTCGCAGCCTGCGGCATAACCGTCTTCATACCCCGCTTCGTAGGGGTTGCGCCGGTCTTTGCCGAGCAGTGTGTCGGCTAAGGCGGCATACGTGGTATCGGCTGCGGGGAGCGCGATGGTGGGGTCGGTGGTGGTGTCGGGCACGGCTATGGGCAGGGTAGCGTCGGCCTTGGAGCCGGACGGTGCGGCGGCAGGCAGGGCGGCGTCGTCGGTATACTTCAGACCGATGATGACGGCGGCCAGTGCGAGCACCAAGAGAAGGAAGGGAAGGAAGGGGCGGTTGTAACGGGGAGAGGGAGTCTGTGACATAATAACAGTGAAGGTGTGACTGTGCGGCGCGAGGGTTGCGAAGCAGGGTGGCCGCGTGGATAGTGGCGGGAGGGCGAGCCGACGGCGTGGTCAGACTTTGAGCTTGCGTCCCGCGTCGATGCGCAGGAAGATGAAGAGCATGATGGTGAAGCCCCAGAGCGACGAACCGCCGTAGCTGAAGAAGGGCAGCGGGATGCCGATGACGGGAGTGAGGCCCATGACCATGCCGATGTTGATAAACACGTGGAAGAGCAGGATGCTCAGCACGCTGTAGCCGTAGACGCGGCCGAAGGTGGACGTCTGTCGCTCGGCCAAGTAGATGAGTCGCAGTATGAGGGTGAGGAAGAGCAGCAGCACGGCTGCGCTGCCCAGGAAGCCCTGCTCCTCGCCCACGGTGCAGAAGATGAAGTCGGTGTCCTGCTCGGGCACATAGCGCAGCTTGGTCTGTGTGCCGTTCATGAAGCCCTTGCCCTCGAGGCCGCCGGAGCCGATGGCTATCTTGCTCTGATTGACATTGTAGCCCGCGGCGCGGTTGTCTTCGTTCATGCCGAGCAACACCTGTATGCGGGTGCGCTGGTGAGGCTCGAGCACATCGTTGAGGGCGAAGTTGGCTGTATAGAGAAAGGCTGTGCTGCCTAAGGTGAAGAGGGCGATGAAGAGAGAGGTGTGGACCCTCTCGCCCAACCACTGCCACAGGAGCCAGAGTACCATGAAGAGGACAAGGGCGAGGAGCACCCATGCCACGTCGAAGGGCACGACAAAGAGAGAGACCATGAGGCTGGCTAGCAGGGCACCACTGCCCACCTTGAGAAAGAGCATGGCACTGCGGCTGCGCGGATGGTAGACTATGAGCATGCCCATGGTGAAGAGCCAGATGAGGATGAGCACGACAAACTCACCCACAGAGGTGAAGGTGCCGGGCAGCGGCGTGTCGGCAAAGCGGATGCCCACGACGAAGTAGACCACAGCAGCCACAGCGACAAAGAGAAAGCAGCCCGGCATGCCCTCACGGTAGAACATGAGGAAGAAAGCCAGGTAGACAAGGGCCGACCCCGTCTCGCGCTGCAGGATGATGAGCACCATGGGGCAGAGAATGAGGGCGGCAGCGCGGGCAAACTGCTTCATGTCGCTCAGCGTGAAGCCGTACTGGTTGCAGAGCTTGGCCACCGCCAGCGCGGTGACGCACTTGGCAAATTCGGCCGGCTGGATGTTGCAGAACCCCAGGTTGACCCACGAACGCGACCCCTTGATGTCTTTCGCCACAAAGGGCGTGACTAACAGCACCAGCATCATGCTCCAGTAGAGCAGGCCCGAGAGGGTGTCGTAATACTTGTCGTCGATCATGAGAATGACGAAGGCCATGGCCAGCGCCAGCCCGATCCAGACTATCTGCTTGCCGGTGCGCGTGGACCAGTCGAGGAAGTCGGTGTCGCCTATCTCGTGGGTGGCGCCGCAGATGCTGAACCAGCCGCAGACGAGCAGGATGAGATAGACGAGCACGACTAAATAGTCGACGCGCAGCAGAGGATAACGGGGAGAGGTGTCGGGCAACACGGCTGAGGGGTTGAGGGTGAAGAGAGTGGGGTGGGAGAGTATGGGGAAGCAGCCGGGGCTGCGTGAGCGGGGTGAGAGACTAACGGGCGTAGTCGGGGTACTTGATGTGGCGCAGGCGGAATTGCTCGGCCTTCTTCTCGCTGGCCTCTGAGAGCTTTCCGTGGAGATATTGCTCCATGATGAGTGCTCCGATGGGCACTCCGTAAACATTGCCGAAGCCACCGTTTTCGATGTAGACGGCCACGGCTATGCGCGGGTCGTTCATAGGTGCGAAGCCCATGAATGCCGAGTGGTCGTGGCCGCGGTTCTGGGCCGTGCCGGTCTTGCCGCAGACTTCCAGCCCCGGGAGGTCGGCGCCGCGACACGTGCCGGAGGTGACGGCGCGCCGCATGCCGGCAGCGGCATAGTCGTACCAGCGTCGGTCGACGCCGGTGTAGCGTCGCTGGTAATAGAGCGAGTCGAGACGTCCGTCCTGTACGGCGCGCACTACATGGGGAGTGATGAACCATCCGCGGTTGGCCACGGTGGCTGCGAGGTTAGCTATCTGCAGGGGAGTGGCTGTCACCTCGCCCTGACCTATGGAGATGGAGATGACGGTGAGGCCGTTCCACGACCCCTTGTAGGCCTTGTCGTAGTAGTCGGCATTGGGTATCATGCCGCGCCGCTCTCCGGGCAGATCGACGCCGAGGCGGTAGCCAAAGCCCATGGCCACCATGTAGTCTTTCCACGTGGTCATGGCCTTCTGCACCGACCCGTACTTGGCGCGGTTGGATAGCAGGCGGTAGAGGTTCCAGCAGAAGTAGCTGTTGCAGGATGTGCCGATGGCCGGGACGAGGTTGATGGGCGATGCGTGGCCGTGGCAGCCCACGTGGAGGCCCTTGTAGTTGAAGCCATGGCTGCAAGGGAAGGCTACGTTAGGGTCGATGCTCCCTTCCTGCAGCCCCACGAGGGCCTGGGTTATCTTGAAAGTGGATCCGGGGGGGTACATGCCCATGATGGCGCGGTTGAGGAGAGGCTTCATGGGGTCCTTCTCAAGGAGATGGTGGTTGCGTCCGCGCTCACGGCCTACCATTTTGCGTGGGTCGTATGAGGGCGACGAGGCCATGCAGAGTATCTCGCCCGTCTTAGGTTCGATGGCGACGATGGCGCCGAGCTTGCCTTCGAGCAGCCGTTCGGCGAGGGCCTGGAGGTCGCGGTCGAGGCCGAGGGTAAGGTTCTTGCCGGGCACGGCCTGCTTGTCGTACTTACCGTTCTGGTAGCGGCCGTAGGTTCGGCCGCGTACGTCACGCAGCATGATGCGCATGCCCTTCTCTCCGCGCAGCTGCTTCTCGTAGGAGCGCTCTACGCCGAGCTTGCCGATGTAGTCGCCGCTCTGATAGTAATGGAGGGAGTCCTGCTCCAGCTCACGGGTGTTAATCTCGCCCACGTCGCCGAGGATGTGGGCACCCATGTGGGAGGTGTACTGACGTATGTTGCGCTTCTCGACGCTGAAGCCCTTGAAGCGGAAGAGCTTCTCGCGGAAGAGGGAGAACTCTCTCGCCGGTATCTGCGACATGAAGAGCTGCGGCGTGTAGCGTGAGTAACCCGTGTTCTTGGTCGGATCTTTTATTTCCTCCATCCGGGCGATGTACTCCTCCTTGGTGATGCCTACGGTGCGGCAGAAGTCGAGGGTGTCGATGCCTCGCTGTTCTTGCATGACTACGAGAATATTGTACGAAGGCTCGTTGTAGACGAGTATCCTGCCTTTGCGGTCGTAGATGAGGCCACGCGAGGGATACTGTATCTCTTTGCGGAAGGCGTTGGAGTCTGCGTTTTTTTTGTAGTCGTCGCTCAGAAGTTGCAGCGTGAAGAGGCGGACGAGGTAGATGAGGACAATGCCGCACGCTACCCCGCCGATGACGAACTTGCGTATTTCGAAGTGCTTGTTCAAGGCGTCGGTGTTACTTTACGCGTATGACCTCCATGGCTACGCAGAAGAGAGTGGTGAGGAGAATGCTCCCGCCTATGTGGAGACCTACTTCCAAGGGACGGAAGAAGGAGAAGTATTCAAGGCAGAAGAAGCTCGTGCAGTGGCAGACTACGGCCACGATGGTAAGCTTGGTAAAGCCGCCCCACTCCATGGTGCGGTGAGATGGCTCGAAACCTTCTTCGGGGTCGCCGGGACCGAAGAGCTTGATCAGCCAAGGCACGATGAGACCGACGAAAGTAAGCGAGGCTGCCCCCATGCCTATGGTGTTGGCACAGATGTCGGTCAGCAGGCCGAGGGCAAAGCCCAGCACCACGTAGGCCCAGCGCGGAGTGGAACTGGGAAGGATGAGCAGGAAGTAGAGGTAGGGCAGCGGCGTGCCGTAGCCGAAGATGTGGATGTGGTTGAACACTAAAGCTTGGAGCAGCCATAGGGCCACAAACCAGGCAGCACGTGAGAGAAGAGTCTGAACCATACGTGGAAGATGGCGTCGGCGGCCGGCGCCGGGCAGGTAAGGGGGTAAGTGAGAGGTGAAAGGCTTGCACTGTCCGCTTCATGCGTTTTAGCAGCCTGCGGCATGGCTTGCAGCTTCCGCTTCATGCGTCGCAGGGTCTGCGGCAGGGCTTGCACTGTCCGCTTCATGCGTTTTAGCAGCCTGCGGCAGAGTTTGCACTGTCCGCTTCATGCGTCGCAGGGCCTGCGGCAGGGTTTGCGTAGCCCGGTAGTAGTAGCGCGCCGCAGGCTGGCAGGCTTTCCTTTTATATTATAAGGCGTGGTGCCGCGGCTGCGAGGGTCGGGGCTACTCGGGCATCTCGTCCAAGCGGGCGTTGGTCTGCAGGGAGTCGATCTCGGCCTTGTAGGGGGTGACGATGACGGCCACGTCACGAAGATTTGCAAAGTTTGTGCCAAGGGCTACGTCTAAGCGGTAGGATTGTCCGTCGGTTGAGTTGTGGACGGCCCGCACTCGCCCTACGAAGATGCCGGGCGGAAAGACGGCCGAGTAGCCGCTCGTCTCGACCACGTCGCCTTGCTTGATGTTGGCATAGCGTGGCAGGTCGTCGAGCGAGGCCCGGCGCAGGCTGTGGCCGTCCCACTGCAGGTAGCCGAAGTAGTTCTGTCCCCTCACGCGGCAGCTGATGCTCGACTTGCGGTTTGTGACGGGCATGACCAGGCTGTAGTGTGGCCCTGTCAGGTAGACAATGCCCACTACGCCGCCTCCGCCCACCACTCCCATCTCGGGGCGTATGCCGTCGGCTGCGCCCTTGTCGATGACTATGTAGTTGTAGGCCCGCTCGGCCGAGTTGGAGACGACGGTGGCCGGCACGCGCTCGTAGCCGAGCAGCTTCTCCTGCATGAGACGCTCGGTGAGCGTGGTGTCGCGGGTGAGGCGGTGTAGCTCTGCCCGCAGCCGGTCGTTCTCTAAGCTGAGTGCCGTGTTTTGGATGGTGAGTTCCTGATTGACGTTTTGCAGGTGAAAGTAGAAGGCCACGTCGGAGTAGAGCCCGTTGATGCCTGCCGCCACTGAGTTGGCTGCACTCAGTCCTACGCTTCCCTGGTAGCCGTTGAAGCGGAAGAGGAGCACGAGGCTGACGCACTCACACAGGACGAAGAGCAAGGCATAGCTGTACTTGCGGAGGAAGTCGAGGAGTGTTTGCACTGCTTGTAAGGAAGGGGGTAAGGGGGGGACGAGGGTGGGAATGCCGGCGCGCCCCGTCGGGCTGCCGCTCTGTGTGACAGAAGAGGCTGTCAGCATGGTGGAGAAGGCTGACAGCCTCTTGTGGGCTTATCTCATGAGGAAGGTGTAGTCTTCTACGTGTTTGAGGGCCTCACCTGTGCCCTTGGCCACGCAGAGCAGTGGGTCGTCGGCTACGTGGAAGGGGATGTTAATCTTATCGCTGAGGCGCTTGTCAAGGCCGCGGAGCAGGGCGCCACCGCCTGTGAGGAAGATGCCGTTCTTCACGATGTCGGCGTAGAGCTCGGGGGGCGTCTTGGCTAAGGCGTTGATTACGGCTTGCTCTATCTTAGAGATGGAGGTCTCTAAGCAGTGGGCTATTTCCTGGTAGCAGACGGGCACCTCCATGGGCATGGTGGTGATGCGGTTAGGGCCGATCACGATGTAGTCCTCGGGCGGCTCGGGCAGGTCGGTGAGTGCAGCGCCCACATTGATCTTGATGCGTTCGGCCATGCGTTCGCTGACCAGCACATTGTGTTGGCGGCTCATGTAGTCCCTGATGTCTGAGGTGAAGTCGTCGCCGGCTATCTTGATGGAGTTGTTGGAGACGATGCCACCCAGTGAGATGACGGCTATCTCGGTGGTGCCGCCGCCTATGTCTACAATCATGTTGCCTTCGGGGGCATTGACGTCGATGCCTATGCCTATGGCGGCTGCCATGGGCTCATAGAGAAGGAAGACGTCGCGTCCGCCGGCGTGTTCGGCTGAGTCGCGCACGGCTCGCAGGTCGACGTCGGTGCTTCCCGAAGGCACACCGATGACCATGCGGAGCGAGGGTGAGAAGAGGCGCTTGCCTGAGCGCACCTTCTTGATAAGGCCGCGCATCATTTGCTCGCAGGCGTTGAAGTCGGCAATGACGCCGTCGCGCAGGGGGCGTATCACACGTATCTTGGAGCCGGTCTTTTCGAGCATCAGCTTGGCGGTGTCGCCCACGGCCATCATTTTCTCGGTGTGTTGGTCGAGTGCCACGACGGAGGGCTCGTTGACAGCTATCTCGCCGTCGGCTATGATGATGGTGTTGGCTGTGCCCAGGTCGATGGCCAGCTCTTGTGTAAACGAAAAGAATTTAGAGAAGAAACCCATCTAATATATGTGAAGTGAAGGGTGAATGTTTGGCTGAATACTGTGGGGCCGGGGGCTGCCCACGTAGTGGGTATAGCCCGGGCAGCTGTTTATTTGCCTACGAACCAGTTGTGGATGGCGGTGTCGTAGTGGCTGCTCACGGCGAAGGCGCGGGCGGCGAAGGCGCGACGGTCTTCGAGGTCGGTGGCTGCACCCTTGCTTTTGAGTATGTCGAGCAGGGGCTGGTAGTCGGCTTGCGAGGGCACGATGACCACGTCGTTGAAGTTTTTGGCGCCTGCGCGTATGAGAGAGATGCCGCCTATGTCTATCTTCTCGATGATGTCGGCCTCGGAGGCTCCGTTGGCCACGGTCTGCTCAAAGGGATAAAGGTCGACGATGACGAGGTCTATCTCGGGAATGTCGTACTGTGCCATCTGCTGACGGTCGCCCTCATTGTCGCGACGTCCGAGAATGCCGCCAAACACCTTGGGGTGGAGTGTCTTCACACGTCCGCCGAGGATGGAGGGGTACGACGTGAGGTCTTCCACTTTCTGACAGGGATAACCAAGGCTTTCGATGAATTGTTGGGTGCCGCCGGTGCTGAGAAAGTGTACACCTTCTGCATGCAGCGTGGCAAGGAGAGCGTCCAAGCCTTCTTTGTGGAACACCGAGATGAGGGCGGTCTTTATCTTCTTCGTAGCTGACATATAGGGAGGAGAGAGTTAGGGGTTGTTAGTTGCGCTGCAAAATTACTTCTTTTTTACATACCTAACTCTCTAAGCGTATTTAAATTACGCGAGTTTATTTTTTAGCTACGCCAATGCCATCCCCACTTGGCAAAGCAGGTGGGTGTGCCATTGAGGACCATCGTCGTTGGTGAGGGCCGGCGTGGCCTGTGTCGGGGGCTGAAGCGCCCTGCGGCCCATGCCGGCGCCGAAGTATGCCGAGCGGCGGGGCATGCTCAGGGCAGCGCGTGGAGCAGCTTCCGTGATTGAGGGAAGCACCCCGGTTTCTCCTGCATGTACATGTAGTTTTTTCTAGATGTACATGTAGTTTTTTCTAGATGTACGTGTAGTTTTTTCTGCATGTACATCTAAGTTTTCGTGGCCTGTACCTCAAGTCTGCCGGGGCATCTTCCAGGTCATTGCCGGCTGTAGGGGCATGCACCCCGGCGCAGCTACGTTTGGAGGCTGCACCGTCAAACGAGATGACGATGCAGCCTCCGGTCTATGAAGCGGTGGTGTATGTGTAGGTGATGGAGGGCCGCGTTGGCCGGCAACCTCCTCGGCGGCGGGCCTTACAAGCCTGCCATGCGGAGGTTGCGCACCAGGTGGCGTAGCTCGATGACCGTCTGCTCCGTCTCCTGCACGAGGTGCAACAGGAGCGAGAGTGTGGTGAAGTGGGCGGTGTCGTTCTCCATGGCGGTCGTCACTTCGTGGCGCAGGGCAGCGAGCTGTTTCTCGGTGTCGGTGAGTGAGCGTTTAAGCCCACGTTCTGCGTCGAAAACGGCAGGCGCAGTCTCCTCGCAGCGCCGTCGCAGCGAGCTGCTGATGTCGCTCATCAAGCCTGCAAGGCGCTCGAAAGGTTGTTCGTACGTGGCAAACCAGTGAGCCTCGATGGGGGTGAAGTGATTGTCCACATGTTCGAGCGACGGCTCGGTTATGCGACGTAGCGAGTAGTAGAGCTGGGTGAGGCTGTTGTGTAGCAAGTGGAAGCCGGTGCTCATGCTGACGCCCTCGGCCGTGGCGCTGGCACGTTGCAGGCAGATGGTCTCCCGGCGTCTGAGGCTCTTGAGCGCCTGTTTCTTCTTGCCGAGGTCATGGTTTACGCGACGCAGGCCTCGCAGGTTCTCGTTAGTCAGTCCGCTGAGCAGCTGCTGCCAGCATTGGGCGAAGTCGTCCATCTGTTCGGCCACGTTGACCCTGATGTGGCGCCGCAGCATGGGCAGCACTTCCTGCTCGCTCGTGGCGGCGAGCATCTGTTTGAAGAGCACGTCGCCCTGCTCGGTCAGCTCCTTCTGCTTGCGAGAGAAGCGGCGCTGGCTGTGTATGAGGCTGTAGACGGCTCCGCAGATGATGACGACCACGACGATCCATCCCCCGAAGTGCATCGCTCCGCCCACGAAGAAGGCCGCGCTGAAGGCTACGCCTGCCGTGATGAACCATCCGCCGATGACGGTCAGTACACCCGTGATGCGGAAGACGGCACTCTCTCTGCTCCAGGCACCGTCAGAGAGCGACGAACCCATGGCCACCATGAAGGTGACGAAGGTGGTGGAGAGGGGCAGTTTAAGGGAGGTGCCGAGGGCAATGAGCAGGGCAGCCACACACAGATTGACGCTGGCGCGCACGAGGTCGTAGGCAGCGTGGTCGTCGTTGGTCGCCAAGGGCTGGCGGAAGCGGCGCCGGGCCCAGTCGAGGTAGACGGTGGGCAGACAGCGGTTCATCACCTGGCCTACACCGGTGCCCCATCTCACAAGGCTGCGGGCCACACGCGACGAACCGAACATCTCTTCGCCCTCATCGCGTCGCGACAGGCCTACCTCGGTCTCCACCACGCGGCGGGCCTTCTTCGATGTGGCAAGCGACACCACCATGATGGCGCCGGCGCCCACGAGGAATACGAGCGGGGTGCGGGCCGACTCGGTGAGAGAGGTCATCATGAAGGCGTCGGGCGAGAGGCCGCCGCTGTGGCTCATGTAGTCGCCGAAAGAGGAGAAGCCGGCCAGGGGAACGCCTATGAAGTTGACCAGGTCGTTGCCCGCAAAGGCTGTGGCCAAGGCGAAAGTGCCGAAGAGCACCACTATGCGGAGCACACTGACCTTCAGCCACTGTAAGAGGCACATCAGCAACGTGGCCACCACGAACACGCTGAGCAGGATAAGGCCCGTGTTCTCCTGCAAGCAGGCCTTGACGTCGCCCTGCATGAACGCCAGACTCTTCAGCCCCTTGAAGAGCATGAAGTAGAGAATGGCCGTGACAGCCAGGCCGCCGAAGAGGCTGAGACGCAGGCCACGTGAGCGGGTGAGGTCGAAGCTAAACAGAAGACGCGAGACATACTGCACCACCATGCCGCTGACAAAGGCGATGGGTACACTCAGGAAAATGCCGATGATTACCTCTAAAGCCTTCGACGTGTTGAGGTAGTCGCCCATGCTGAGCGGCAGCCCGTCGGTGGCCATCTTGATGAGCACAAAGGCAAACGAGGCTCCGAGCAACTCGAAGACCATGCTCACCGTGGTGGAAGTGGGCATGCCGAAACTATTGAACACGTCAAGCAGTACGATGTCGGTCACCATGACTGCCAGGAAGATGAGCATGACCTCACGATAAGAAAAATATTGAGGGGCGAAGATGCCGTGGCGGGCAATGTCCATCATACCATTGCTCAGGCAGGCACCCATGAACACGCCGATGGAGGCTATGATGACCAGCGTGCGAAAACGGGCAGCCCGTGAGCCGATGGCCGAGTTGAGGAAGTTGACGGCGTCGTTACTCACACCCACCCAGAGGTCGAAGGCAGCGAGCAGGAAAAGGAGGCCGACAAAACTGGCAAATATCCATTCCATGTGTCTGTGTATTTGATTAGTGATTGACCTACGTTGTCGATTTCGCAGGCAAAGGTAGAAGAGCGATGTAGCCCCGTGGTGAAGAAGTTGTGAAGAAATGGTGAAGCCCCATACGCCTATATATATTATAGGTATGCGGCGCAGCCTCCGGCGGCAGACCGGCGGTCAGTGGCGCGATGGTCCGACAGCCTCGCCCAAGGTACCGGCCTCGCCGTCTTCACAAAAAATTAACCGCCGAACCCGTCGGCCGCCCGGCTGAAAGCAGTAAACTTGCAGTGTCTAACGCAGGGCGGGGCATGCCCCTGCACCTCTCTGCGGAGAGACAGCCTTCCAGCCTTCACCTTCTCCTTTTTCATATATGCACAAAATACTTATCGTCGACGATGAACCCGATCTGCGGGAAATCCTACAGTGCAACCTTGAACATGCAGGCTATCTCACCGACAGCGCCGCCAGTGCCGAGGAAGCTCTGCAGAAGTTGGACGCCTCCCACTCGCTCATCCTCCTTGACGTCATGATGGAGGGCATGTCCGGATACCGCATGGCCGAGAAGCTTCGCAAGGAGCAGCACAACGCCATACCCATCATATTCCTAACAGCCAAAGACACCGAGAACGACCTGCTCACCGGCTTCTCGGCAGGCGCCGACGACTACATCGCCAAGCCCTTCTCGCTCCACGAGGTGCTGGCGCGTATCAAGGCCGTGCTCTCGCGCGCTGAAGAGAAACCGGCCCCAAACCGCCTCAAGGTGGGGGCACTGGTCATCGACTATGAAAAGAAGCTTGTGATATGTCATGATCAGGACATCAAGCTGTCGCCCAAGGAGTTTCATATCCTGGATCTCCTTGTCAACCATCCTGGCCGCGTCTTCTCACGCGATGAAATTCTGGCAGAGGTATGGCATGGCGAGACTTTTGTGCTTGACCGCACCATCGACGTACACATAGCCCGCATTCGCCGTAAGCTGGGCGACGAAGGCGCTCATCTCACCAACCGCCAAGGCTACGGCTACTGCTACGAAGCTTGACCCCGGGCCTCAGGCCCGGCATAACACATCCTACAAGTGACCTATCGCAACAAACTCCTGCTGCAATTTGCAGCTCTCTTCTTGGCCTTTGCCTGTGTGCTCATCGCCTTCCAGTACCACAGGGAGCACCGTTTCCGCCAGGAGCTCCTCATGGAGCGTCTGCGTAGCTATGCCAATGTGGTGGCCCATGTAGCCCAAGCACCGGCCGGCCTGCCCGCAGCCGGCACTTCCCTCCCCGACAGTCTCTCGCAAGGCAGTCAGGCTGCCGCCCTAAACGTGGACGAGCTGAAGGAGGTAGTGGCCATTCTGCCTGCCAACCTGCGCCTGACCCTCATTGACCGCAAAGGGAAGGTGCTCTTCGAGTCGGGACGGCGTACACCTGCGGAGATGAGCAACCACATGTCGCGTCCCGAGGTGCAGGCGTCGCTCTATAGCCCCGGCAACGCTGAAGGCTACGACATACGTCGCTCCGAGACCGACGGGTGTGAGTATTTTTACTTTGCCCGCACCTTCGGCCCCTACGTCGTACGCATGGCCACTCCCTACGATGCCATGCTCCGCCACTTCATGCAGGTAGACAACCTCTTCCTCTGGTTCGTCCTCCTCATATTCATAGTCACCCTTCCCATACTGCTCCATCTCAGCTCACGCTTCGGCAAGGCCGTCAGCAGCCTTCGCCTCTTCATGCAGTCTGCCGACCGTGGCCTCGTCGACTTTGACCGCATCAGCCTGCCCCACACAGAGCTGGGCGACATAGCCCGGCGCATCATCGACAAGTATCGCGACCTCTGGCAGCTTCAGCTCATGTTGCGCGAAGAGCGGGAGCGACTGCTGAGCCACTTCCTCTATTCCGGCGAAGGCATTGCCCTCTTCAACGCTGAACGTCAGCCCACCTACGCTAACCCGCATTTCAAGCAGTACGCCAATCTCCTGCTCGAACGGCCTACCGCCAACCTCGAAGAGATATGGCAGAGCGACGCCTTCAAGCCTTGCCTCGACTTCCTCAACCTCCATCAGCCTGCCGCACGTACCTCGTCTTCTGCCCCTCTTACTCCCGGTCAGGCGTGGACCGACCACGACGCCTGCTTCCGCTACCTCCATCAGGCAGGGGCCACCACCTTTGCCATTCAGGTGCTCATCTACCATGACAGCGCCTTTGAACTCACACTCTCTAACGTGACCCAGGAAGAGAAGAACCGTAAACTCAAGCAGGAGATGAGCCACAACATAGCCCATGAGCTGCGCACTCCCATTGCCAGCATTCGGGGCTTCCTCGAGACCCTTATCAGCTGTCCCGCGCTCAGCGCTGAGCGCAAGCAGACCTTCATCACCAAAGCCTACAACCAGACTCTCCGCCTCACCGACTTGCTGCGTGACATCTCGCTCATCAGCAAGACCGAGGGAGCGCCCGAACTCATGAAATGCGAGCAGGTCGACGTGGTCAAGGTGATAGACGAAGCCGTCGACGACCTGCAGAGCTCCATGACTGAGGCCGGCCTCCATCTAACCACGCACCTGCCGCGTCCACTGGTCATTGATGGCAATGCCACCTTGCTCTATGCCATCTTCCGCAACCTCCTCGAGAACAGCATCCGCTATGCCGGCGAAGGGGTCACAGTCAGCATAGAGTGCTACGATACAGACGAGAAGACCCTCTACTTCAGCTTTTCCGACAACGGCCGTGGTGTGGAGCCTGAGCACCTTACCCGTCTCTTCGAGCGCTTCTATCGTGCCGGCGAAGGGCGCACCCGCGACACCGGGGGCACCGGTCTTGGCCTAAGCATCGTGCGCAATGCCGTGCGCTTCCATGGCGGCGACATCAGTGTGCGTGCCCGCCGTCCCCATGGCCTCCAGTTCCTCTTCACCCTTGGCAGACTGCGACCGCAGCCTCCCCGACAGTAGACGTCGCACAGCCCGCCATGTGAGTGAGGGCATAGCTTCGACATGC
The DNA here is from genome assembly GCA_945836755.1 of uncultured Bacteroidales bacterium. GTDB lineage: Bacteria > Bacteroidota > Bacteroidia > Bacteroidales > Bacteroidaceae > Alloprevotella. The sequence continues at coordinate 431 of CAMAMB010000017.1, read as the reverse complement.
GACGCACCCCCTTCGATAAATGCCAAGGGTATATATACAATTAGTCGGGATGAAGTAAACAAATACTTCATCCCGACTATTAAGCGGAGAGAACAGGATTCGAACCTGCGAGCCGGTTTTGCCGGCTACACGCTTTCCAGGCGTGCCTCTTCAACCACTCGAGCACCTCTCCGGGTGAGGTGGCGTAAAAACCGAGTGCAAAGGTAGTGGGTCTTTTTTAGATGGGCAAATTATCAGCCACTTTTTTGAAAGCTATCTTTGCCTTCACCCCTTTGCTTCATCTGTTTTACCGAACCAATCAGTGGCTGCCACGCCATACGTATCTGGCGAAAGCAGGTGTAGGAGGGGGGGGAGGAGGCCTTTCCCCGATGTCTACTTCACGATATACTCCTCGATGTTTCCCGTATGTGAGGAGAAGTTGATGCCGATGC
>CAMAMB010000016.1 GCA_945836755.1 uncultured Bacteroidales bacterium | reverse complement strand
CATGTACATCTAAGTTTTCCTACATGTACATCTAGTTTTTCCTGCATGTACATCTAAGTTTTCCTGCATGTACATCTAAGTTTTCCTACATGTACATGTAGATTATCCCGGAAGCATGGTAGGCTCATGCCGCCACTATGGGCGCGCTCGCTCCATGGCAGTGCGTCGGTATGATGCCGGAGCATGGCGTCGGCGCCGTGTAGGGCCGGAAGGTAGCGCAGGGCCGGCGGTCGCACCGGCGTACGACGAGGAATGACGTGGTGAATATTTGACCTCTTTTTAAGTAAAACGCGCTTGGCTATTGTGTAGGGAAATTCTTATATTTGCCGCGCAGTAAGATACTGCCACTCATTTATTCACTCTTATAATCTCCCTACACATCATGAGAAGCATCACCACATTTGACTTACAGTACGCCCACCGTTTCTACGGCTTCCAGGGCGAAGCTCAGTACCTGCACGGCCACACCGGCGTGCTCACCATCGAGGTGGAAGATAGCGTCAACGAAGGCGTCAACATGGTCTATCCCTGCAACGAGATACAGAAGGTGGCCTGGGATGTGCTCAAAAACTTTGACCACGCCCTCATCCTCCGTGAAGACGATCCCCTCCTCCCCGCCATACTCGACGTCTACGAGAAGCAAGGCATCAAGAACGGACATCCCCGCAACACCATGAAGGGCGCAGCCTTCAAGACACCCCTGGCACAGGCTTACCCCGACAGCCGCCTCGTGGTGACCAAAGAGACCATGACCGTAGAAGGCATGATAAAGATTGTCTATGACCTCTTGAAGGACAAGCTGAACATTGCCAAGATCACCTTCACCAGCGGCGTCAACGCAGCCTCTGCAGAGTTCACAGAGCGCAAGCAGATAGACCGCTGCCCCCTCTGCGGCATCTCCCTCGACGAAAACGGCGTATGCCCCAAGTGCGGCTATCGTAAGAAGTAACATCAGCCCTTCCACTGCCGTCGCCCGGTGCGGCGGCAGCCTGACCGCGGGCCGGGTCTCACACGCGAGGCGCGGCCCGCGCGTCAGTATGGCCACCGGCCCGCGGGCGGGAAATCGGGCGGCGTCAGACCAGCTGCTGCAGCACCTTCAGCGTCTGAAGCTCCGGGAAGCCCGGCAGATGCAGACGATAGTACTGCACAATCTGCTCGAGCAGCCGCGAACGGTTACGGCCCGTCAGCCGGAACAGCCGCATGTTGGCATACTTCATGCGCAGCAGCAGCGGCACGAGGGCCGCGTCGCCCGGAGCCAAGAAGTCGCTGTGCAAGGGTGGGGCAGAGGTGAAAGCACCCGCACGCAGGTCGAAGTAAGCACCCTCGGCGTAACCCTCCGCACTGGGCATGAAACCCAAAAAGCGCGTCAGACGCAGCAGAAAGACAAGGTGAAAGTTGGCAAAGTCTCTCTCACAAGTGTCCAACCACTCTATCGACCCCGCAATGTAATGAAATAACGCCTCGCTCGCAGGCTCGTTGCGCACGGCGTGACACAGAAACTCCAGCACGAAGAGGCCAATCATCAACTTGTGATAGTCGCCCAGCACCGAAGGGTAAGTCATCACCACCGCCGCCTGCTGAGGAACCTTCAGCGCCGACTGAGAATGCTCGTTCCATTCCACCTCCAGCATGGTCAAGGGCTGAAACACGTTGGAGCGCACCCTCGCACGCTTCGACGCGCTGCGGCGCACCATCATGTCGACAAGTCCCGCCTGCTCAGTAAACAGAGAGACAATCATCTTATCGTCGCTGTACGGCGACCGCCGAAAGACAAGGGCACGTGACTTCATGAGAATACAAAAAGGCTATGGGCCGCTGACCGACCCGGGGTGACTGCAACTTGATGCGAAGATGGCGAGATTTTGAATGCCCGACGCCATCAGACACCCCAAATTGTGGCAAAATGGACAGCACACCAAAAAAATCATGCCAAAGCCTTGCACGTTTCAAATATAGGTGGTACTTTTGCACTCGCATTTACGACCTGACGGCCGTAGCATGGTTTTTGGTCCCTTCGTCTATCGGTTAGGACGAGAGATTTTCATTCTCTAAAGAGGAGTTCGACTCTCCTAGGGACTACTTAATAAAAAGCATAGACAATAAAATGGCAAATCACAAATCCTCTGTAAAACGTATCCGCCAGACCGCGTCACGCAGACTGCACAACAGATATTATGCTAAGACCGCACGCAACGCCGTGCGCAAGCTCCGTGCTACCACTGACAAGGCCGTGGCCTCTGAGCTCCTGCCCAAGGTGCAGAAGATGCTCGACAAGCTCGCTAAGACACACATCATCCACAAGAACAAAGCCTCTAACCTCAAGAGCAGCGTACAGAAGCACGTCAACTCCCTGGCGTAACGCCTCATTGAGACATAGATATAAAGGTCTCCCGCACACCGTGTGGGAGACCTTTGCGTTATCCGCCCGCGCCGGCAGACGCTCCCGCGAAGCAGGAAACACCGCCCCCGCGAAGCAGGAAGTACGCCGGAATACAACAGACCTGCCGACTGAAGGTCGCCGGCAGGTCTGCGTAAAGAGGAATAACCGTTTGGAGGTTTAGAGGTTGGGGTTGATCTTGCTCCACTCGGTCACAGGGGGCACGATGTTCAGGGTGACAAGCTCGTCGCGCATCTTGCAAAGGTGTTCGTAGCTGGCGTCGAGGGCGGCCATCTCTTCAGGAGTGCCTTCGGGCATCTTGTAAGTGCAGCCATTCTCGTCGAGCGTGGTGTCCATGGCCATCATGATGTGGTCATACTTCTCGTTTGATACGTAAGTGCCTGCAGGCCACTGGAACTTGGCGCCGCCCATCACTGAACGCACCATCTCCACAGAGCAGTAGGCCGGGCTCTGCCAGGAGCTGCGCCCGCGAAGCTCTATAATCTTGGCGCCGCCCTGTACCACGTCGTGGCGGAGCTTCTCCCACTCTTCAACAGAAAATTCAGGGGTGCCAATGAGGTCGCTGAGGGCTTTGCCGCCCACCATCACCTTGCTGCCAAACACTGCCATGGCTTCACCGTGGCCGCCATAGGTGCGACAGCCGGTGACCTCGCTGCTCTTCACGCCGAACTTCTTGGTGAGCTCGCTGCGCAGACGGGTAGAGTCGAGTGCGGCCAGCGTCGTCACCTGCGAAGGCTTCAGGCCGGAGTAGAGCAGGGTAACCAGACCGGTGAGGTCGGCAGGGTTGAAGATGACAACTACATGCTTCACATCAGGGCAATACTGCTTGATGTTCTTGCCCAGCTCCTCTGCAATCTTGCAGTTACCGGCAAGCAGGTCTTCACGGGTCATGCCGGCCTTGCGAGGCGCGCCGCCGGAAGAGATGATATACTTGGCATCCTTGAAAGCCTCTGCCACATCAGTGGTTGCGGTGAGGTTGACACCGTCGTAGCCGCAGTGGAACATTTCCTCCATTACGCCTTCCATGCCGGGGGCATAGACGTCGTACAGGCATACGTTAGGGGTGAGCTGCATGGTGAGGGCGGTCTGCACCATAGTAGAACCGATGGCGCCGCCGGCACCTACGATAACCAATTTGTCTTCTGTAAGAAAAGCCATTTCTGAAAGGGGTTTATATATATAAGTGTATGAAGTGCGTAAACTGCGAAGCCGGGAGCGCATGTATCCACAGACCCCGTACATGGGGCAAAAGTACAAAACTTAGCCCGTATATATAGGCTGGGAGTATTAAAATTAGTTACCTCCGGCCTGTGCGCTTACGCGCTCCTACACCAAGGCCTCAGTCCATCTATATCGCCATCCCCTTCCATCCACATCTCCGCTCCCTTCATCCACACCGAGGTCTCCTTCCATCCACACCGAGGTCTCCTTCCATCCACACCGAGACCTCATTGCACCTACACCGGCTCTCCCTTCCATCCACACCAAGATCTTATTGCATCTACACCGAGCCTCGCGTCCATCCACACCGAGGTCTCCTTCCATCCACACCGAGGTCTCATTGCACCTACACCGGCTCTCCCGTCCATCCACACCAAGACCTCATTGCATCCACACCGAGCCTCGCGTCCATCCACACCGGCGCACCGCCCGGCCGCATGTCGTGCCGCCGTGACACCTGTTGACGCTGCCGAGGAGTAAAGTAGGAGGGAAATGTGCCGTCATTAAAAAAAATACCCTATATTTGCACGCTAATTAGTGCCTTCTTACCATAACCTGCCGCCGAGCGGCTTATCCCTGCAAGCGTAAGAGGCTGACTTCCACTGCTGAAAGAACAAGAAACTAATCAATTATAAAATCACTCACACACAATGCAAAACAAAGGATTTGTTAAGGTAATTGCTGTGCTGCTTACGCTCATCTGCTGCTTCTACCTCTCCTTCTCCTTCGTCACTAAGAAGTACGAGCGGAAGGCTGAAGAGCTGACGGCCCAGGGTAAAGATGGCGCTGCCTACCTTGACTCTATGCGCAATGAGAAGGTCTATCTTAACTGGAAGACCCTCAAGGAATGCGAAGTTCTGGAAATCGGTCTCGGCCTTGACCTCAAGGGCGGCATGAACGTAGTGCTTGAAGTCAGCGTGCCCGATGTAGTCAAGAACCTTGCCGGCGAGAGTGCCTCCGATGCTAAGTTCCAAAAGGCTTATGCTGAGGCTGTGGCCCAGGCTAAGAAGGGTAACGTCGACTTCGTTGATGCCTTCATCACCACCTATCAGAAGGAGAACGGGGCCGATAAGCTCGGCGGTGTCTTTGCTTCTAAACTCAAGGAGAAAGGCATCACTTACACCTCTACCGACGCCGACATCAAGAAGGTGCTCAATGAGGAGGTCAACGCCGCTGTCGAGAATTCCAACAAGGTAGTTCGCTCACGTATCGACCGCTTCGGTGTGGCACAGCCCAATATTCAAATCCTGCGTGGCAAGGGCCAGATTGGCCAGATTATGGTTGAGATGCCCGGCATCAAGGAGCCCGAGCGTGTGCGTAAGCTGCTTCAGGGTAGTGCCAACCTTGAATTTTGGGAGACCTATACGCTCAATGAAATCTATCCCGCTCTCCAGGCCCTCGACAACCGTCTGGCCAAGGGCGAGGCCGTCGATACCGCTGCCTCAGATACGCTGAAGGCTGCTGCCGACTCTGTGAAGGCTGTCAAGGACGTTGCTTCCCAGCATCCCCTCCTTGCCAAGCTCGTCATGGTGCAGGGCATGGCCCCCAACGGTTGCGTGGTAGGTTACGCCATGGCAGCCGACACCGCAGCCATCAACGCCATGGTGCAGGGCGAAGCTGCCAAGGTGGCACTGCCCGCCGACCTCCAGCTGGCTTGGGGCGTCAAGAGCGCCGAGGGCATGAAGGGCAATGTGTTTGAGCTGTATGCCCTGCGCAAGGTCAACGGCCGTCCCTCCATGGAAGGCGATGTCATCGCCGATGCAAAGGACGACTTCGACCAGAACCACCAGCCCATCGTCAGCATGACCATGACCACCAACGGTTCACGCGATTGGGCTTCGCTCACCAAGAAGAACCTCAAAAAGTGTGTGGCTATCGTGCTCGACGGCTATGTATACAGTGCCCCCGTCGTGCAGTCTGAGATTACCGGTGGTAATTCCCAGATTTCCGGCCACTTCACAACCGACGACACCCGTGACCTCGCCAACGTGCTCAAGAGCGGTAAGATGCCCGCGCCCACTAAGATAGTGCAAGAAGAGACCGTCGGCCCGAGCCTCGGTGCGGCCTCCATCAAGGCCGGCTTCACTGCCTGTATCGTGGCCTTCGTGCTGCTCATGGTGTTCATGTGCCTCTTCTACGGCTTCACCCCCGGCATGGTGGCCAACTGCGCCCTGCTGCTCAACTTCTTCTTTACCTTCGGTGTGCTCACCAGCTTCCAGGCTGCGCTGACCATGAGCGGTATCGCCGGTCTCGTGCTCTCGCTCGGTATGGCCGTCGACGCCAATGTGCTCATCTATGAACGTACGAAGGAAGAGCTCCGCGCCGGCAAGAACATCAAGAACGCCCTGGCCGACGGCTATGGCAATGCCTTCAGCGCCATCTTTGACTCCAACCTCACGTCCATCATCACCGCCTTCATACTCTACAACTTCGGTACAGGGCCTATCCGTGGCTTCGCCATGACGCTCGGCATCGGTATCTGCGCTTCCTTCTTCACCGCAGTATGGCTCACCCGCATTGTATACGAGCACTTCCTCAATCGCGACAAGTGGCTCGGCATGACCTTCACCACAGGCATTAGCCGCAACTTCCTCAACGACACCCACGTCAACTTCATGGGCAAGGCCAAGGGTTCCGTCGTGGCCTTCCTCATTGCAGCCGTGGTCAGCGTGGGCTTCCTCAGCACCCGCGGCCTCTCCAAGGGCATTGACTTCACCGGCGGCCGTAACTACGTCATTGAGTTCGAGCAGAAGGGCGTTACCCCCGAACAGGTAAGCAGCGCCGTCTCTGCCAAGGTCAATGCCAAGGATCCCAACGCTACTGTCAGCGCCATCGCCATTACCACGACCAACAACGAGGCCGTGCGTCTGACCACCAACTACCGTATCGACGACGACAGCGAGAATATCGACCAGGAGGTTGAGCAGTTCATCTTCGACGCCCTCCACGAGGCCGGTCTCATCAAGGCCGACTATAAGACCTTCATCGACCGCGACAACCACGCCGGTGGTTCCATCGTTTCGGCCCAGAAGGTAGGTCCTTCCGTGGCTGCCGACATGGCCAAGAGCGCCGTAGTGAGTGTGCTCCTCTCCCTTGTCGCCATCTTCGTCTATATTCTTATCCGTTTCCGCAACGTAGCCTTCTCGGTAGGTTCTACCGTGGCCTTGGTGTTCGACACCGTTCTCATTCTCGGTGTCTACTCTATCTGCTGGGGTTGGGTGCCTTTCTCTCTCGAGGTAGACCAGACATTCATCGGTGCGGTGCTTACCGCCATCGGTTACTCCATCAACGACAAGGTGGTAGTCTTCGACCGTATGCGTGAGAACCTTGGCCTCCATCCCACCCGCGACACCCGCCGCCTCTTCAACGAGTCGCTCAACAGCACCCTCTGCCGCACCGTGATGACCTCGCTCACCACCCTGCTTGTGCTGCTCTGCATCTTCTTCCTCGGCGGCGACAGCATCCGCTCCTTCGCTTTCGCCATGATCCTCGGCGTTGTCTTCGGCACTCTCTCCTCCATCTTCCTCGCTGCCCCCATTGCCTACCGCACCCTGGGCCGCAAGCAGCTGGTCGTGAAGGAAGAAGCCTAAGCCTCCGCGCCGCCACATATTGACGCCAAGGTTCGCCGGCCGTAGTGCCTGCGGCCTGCATGCCTTGCCGCGCAAGCCACGCTCCCCGAGCTGCTTGCGCGGCAAGTGCTTTTGCCTCTCAGTACGATCCGCAAGGGCGAGAATGTTAATTATATGCCTTCTGAGCTGATAGATTTGTCAGATTTTGTCCTCTTTATAGACATAAATCGTTTTACAAATCAGCATCATGAAAAACAGCATTCTCTCCGCCTTCGACCAGCTCGGCTTCCATCTGAAGGACATCGACGGGCTCGGTTTTACCTTCAACCACGAAGGGCTTCACTACCTCTACCTCCCCAATGAGAGCGACGAGCAGTTTCTCTGCATCAGTCTGCCCTCCGTCTGTAATGCCGACTACTTCGACATACCCAAGTACTGCCTGCTGGCCGAGCGTCTCAACTCCTCCCTCAAGTATGTGAAGGCCTACACCTTAGGCAGCAGCCTCTGGCTCTTCTATGAGCGGGCTCTCTTTGCCGAAGCCGACCTCAACGCCCTCCTGCTTCACATGGTGGGCAGCCTCGAAAAGGCGTTGCGACTTGCCCGTCAGTTGATTGACGAACTCGACTCCACCCAGCTTGCCGATTGCGATGCGGAGTCCAAGGTGGCCCTCCTCCGGCTCAGTGCCAATTTGAATAAGAAAGATCTCAGTTAGCCCGCGTCATCACGTATGCCGCCTTCGGGCCTGCGCCGAAGGTTGAGCGGGAGAGGCTGTGCCGTTGTCTTCGTACCGCGGCATAGCCTCATTCAGCGTATTGACGGGCCTCCGCGGCGGGTGTACACAATGAGCCTCGCCTTTTCAGGAGCAGGGTAGAGGGGATGGGCCTTGTTGATAGGTCACATGCCCAACTCCGGGAGGCTTGACCCCGTCAGTGACACATTTGCAGACATTCTTATTGGGTATCGTCGTAGGCTGTGATTGGTTTTCGCCGTTGGATGGTACGGATGGCCAAAACCTACATGTACATGCCGTTCGAACTACATGTACATCTAGGAAAAACTACATGTACATCTAGGAAAAACTACATGTACATCCCGTTAAATTTATATGCACCTCCCTGCTTTCCACAGCCCTTTGGCCTATGGTTGTCCGCCTGCTTACGGCGTCAGCATGCTTTCTGCATGTAGGCTTAGGCCCTGGCGCAGCGACGGCCGGCAGATAGCGGGCTTGCGCAGGGGCGGCCATGTGGGATGGGAGGGACTTGCGCTCCGCGACGGGCAGAGGCGGGTGGCGTCCCGGCCACCCTTCGGTTTGCGAATGCTTCGTCGCCATTCAGCGAGGGCCTCCGCGGCGACTGCAAAACATCATCTCGGTGTGACAAGGGGAGCTAAATTTTTCAGATAATTATATTTTTGTACGAGAGATTATATATCTTTGCGGGTGGTATACCCTAGTTTCACGACACAACCGTCGCAGTCTTGGTTATACCCCTGCCGCCTGTGGCAGCCTATACAGCCTTAGAAGTTATGGTACGAGAAATCATCATAGGAAAGGAAGGCAATCAGCCTTTTCAGATAACCGATGCCCGCGTCAGCCGCAAGCATGCCCAGATAACCATCGACGAAAATGGCGACATGATGCTGGAGGACCTTCAGTCTACCAACGGCACCTTCATCCTCCTGAAGAATGGCAACTACAAGCGCATCACGCAGCAGAAGCTCACTAAGGGCATGACCGTGCGCTTCGGGCCCGAGCTGGAGTTCAAGGTCAGCGATCTCATCAATCGCTACTTGTCGAAGGAAGGCAACGCCCCGGCGGCCGCGGAGTACGACATCACCCCCTTGAAGTATCTCGAAGAGAACTATAACCGTGAGAAGGTCATCGTGGAGCAGAAGCTGGCTTCGAACGGTATGTTTCGCATGGCCGTCTTCTCGTTGGGCGGCATCATGGCCACCATCACAGGTTTCGTGCTCACCGACCCGCGTTACAAGATAGTGGCCCCGTTGGTCACCCTCCTCGTGGCCGGTCTCGGCTTCCTCGTCCTCATCCGTCAGAGCAACAAGCTCATCCGCCGTCGCAACATGTGCGACTCCAACTTCAAGCGCAACTTTGTCTGCCCGCACTGCCATATGTCGTTTGTGGGCAAGATGTACGCCAATATCCGCCTTGTCGGCAAGTGTCCTAACTGCAAGTCGAAGTTCAGTGGTGAGTTCTAAAGGTGCGTTACTGCTTAGGCCGTTACTCGTGGCCGTGCTGGCTGTGTGCAGCCTATGGCCCGCCGCGGCCCGTACCTACGTGATAGCCGCTGCCGTCGATGTGAACAGCACGCTCAAGGGTTACGCCGAGCGCAATGTGCGTCTCGCCGTGTCCTTCTTCACGCGCCAGGGAGTGACCGACATACGCCAGCTCTACGGCCGTGAGGTGACGCGCGAGGCCCTTATAGCCGCCTTTCGGCAAGTGGCGGCTGAGGCCCGTGGCGACGACGAGGTGTTTTTCGTCTATGCCGGCCACGGCTATGTAGCCACGAGCATCCACCACGGCGGCATCACCACGGCCGACGCCAAGGGCTATTTAGGTTACGACGAGATACAGGAGCTGCTCAGCCGCCTGGGTGTGGGCAAGAAAGTGGCCTTTATCAATTCCTGCTACTCGGGCGGCCTCACCGCTCCCAAGAAGCGCCCCAAGCTCAAGCGCTCCGCCCTTCCCCCGGCCCGTGCGCGGGTCAAGGCCGACGTCATGCTCTACCTCTCCAGCAAGGCCGACGAGCCCAGCTACCTGAGCACCGACGGAGAGGACTTCCTGAGCACCGTCATTCGCGGCCTCGAAGGCCGCGCCGACACCAACGCCGACAGCTACGTGACGGCCCGCGAGCTCTTCAACTACGTCAACCCCATCATCCTGAAGAAGTTTGGCGTGCATCCACAGATGTGGGGCAGGTTCGACGACAACCTCCGGCTCTCCAAGGTGAAGCCCGCCGTCCGTCCGCCCTTCCCCTTCCAGTCTGCCCACTGATACGCCACCCCGCTAATCCGCCGTGCCCATGTCAACGACCACCCTTCTCCGATTTCTCAAAGGCGCCCTGCCGGGCCTCATGCTGCTGACCGTTCTCGCCGCCCATGGCCGTGGTAAGACCTACGTCGTGGTGGTGGGAGTAGACAACCAGAACACCCTCATGGGTATACCCCAGGCCACGGCCCGGCGAGCCGCCACCTACTACAAGACGCAGCAGCACGCCGAGGTACACCTTCTGCTCGACCAGAATGCTACCCTCTCCAACGTCAGACGCGTGATGAAGAGCATGTTTGCCCGCGCCGATAAGGACGATGCTATCGTCTTCATCTTCGACGGCCACGGCTACATCACGACAAGCTGGGCCGCGGGCGGTGTGTCTATGCACGGCTGCGCTGCCGGCGGGCTGGGCTACGACGAGATACAGCGCATCATGCGGCAGTCGAAGGCCGGCCGCAAGATGGCCTTTGTCAGCGCCTGCTACTCGGGCGGCATCACCTACCGCCACAGCGATACCCGGCGCGTGACGCCCCGCAGCAGTGCTGACGTCATGATATACGCCTCGGCGCCCGGCGACAAGCCCGGCCTGATAGGCTCCGAGGGCGCCGACTTCCTGCGCTACGTGCTCGACGGCATGGAGGGTGCGGCCGACGCCAACGGCGACGCGAAGGTGACGGCCCGCGAGCTCTTCAACTACGCCAACCCCCTGACCATCGAGCGCTTCGGCGTACACCCACAGATGTGGGGAAAATTCAGCGACACCATGGTGGTGGCCGAAGTCAATCAAGAAACCGGCTGCCAATAGGACGGCCTGCCTAAAGGGGCAGTGACCGCCTCTCCTCCCCACCCATAATCCACCAGCCGCGGGAGCGCTACAGCCCCGCCCAACCACCCCCTGCCGAGAGATATGAAAACACTCACCCTCAAATGCCCAGGCAGCTGCGGCAAGACCTATAGAATTACCCTCACCGACGAAGAGTATGAAACCCGCCAGTGGGAGTGCCCCCGGTGCGGCTTCACCGCTCCCATCAAGGTGATAGACCGATGGAGCAGCGGCCACCTGGAAGTGGCCGCCCCTGCCCCCGCCCCCGCCGCGCCGGCCGCTCCCCCCATCTCGCAGAAGACGCAGGTGCATGTGCCCATCACCAACTCGCAGCCCCAGGCTACGGGAGGCGTGATGTACTTCCGGGTGGAAGGCAGCGGTGAGCGCGTGGCCGTGCCCCTCAAGGAGGGACGCTACCTCGTGGGCCGCAAAAGCTCAGACAGTACCGCCCAGGTCAAGATAGCCGCCGACATGTACATGAGCCGCGAGCACGCCCTGCTCGCCGTCAGCCGGCAAGACAGCCGGTGGGTGGTGCAGATAGCCCCCAACAAGGCCACAAACCCCGTGCTCGTCAACCACCGCCCCCTGCCGTACGGGCAGGCCGCCGTGCTCCACGACGGCGACGTGGTCGAGATGGGCAAGACCAGCCTCAAGGTCATGCTGTAACCCACGATACCCTCAGCTTTAAGCAAACAATAACCTGTCACCATACACCCGCTTATGTCTCAGAACAAAACCGTCATCCAAGGTTTGAAGATAGAAGAGCAAGGGGCCGACACCGGTAAGATTAACCAGTTCTACCGTCCCACTCCCGAGCAAGTGGCAAATGAGAACGACGGAACCGCTTCCGCCCCACCGGTTGCGCCCAAGACCCAGATCGGCCTCTCACCCATAGACTGCCCGCCACAGCCGGCCGTAGCCGAAAAGGCACCGGCCCCGCAGCCCGCAGCCGCCCCGGCCCCCGCGCCTCAGCCACAGAAGCCACAGCCCGCACCGAAAGCCCCGCTGAATGTAGCCACGACCGTCAACGACATGCTGCAAAACCGGCCGCTTGTGGGCATGCTCGTCAGCGCCTCGCATGGGGGCAAGGTGGAGCTCTTCCCCATCTATCTGGGACGCAACGTCATAGGACATGCCACCAAGGCCGACGTCCGCCTCAGCGAGGCCAGCGTCTCTGAAAGCCACGCCGTCATCGTGGTGCGCCGTCAGCAGCAGCCTAAGAGCCTCCTGCTCGTCTCCATCAAGGACACCAACTCCTCGTACGGCACCTACGTCAACGGCCAGTCTATCGACTACGACGTCCACCTCATCGAAGACCACGACGTGATACAGGTGGGCCTTGCCTACCGGCTGACCTTCATCAAGCTCGACGTGGACGAGCTCGGCCTCAAAGCCTGCCCCGACTTCCAGTCTACCGAGAGCCGCGTCAAACCCGCCCCGGCTGCCGCCTCACGGCCTAAGCCGGAGGGGGCGACACCTTCCGTGCTCGAGGGAGTGGTGCCGCAGGCCGGTGGTCATGCGGCCGCCGACAACGCCTTTAATCCCTACCGCCCCGACCGAGAAGACGACGAGCCGCGCACCGTGCTCTATCGTTGACACCCCTAACGACACAATATATAGACAATGGCAATCATAAAACTACAAGGTACAGCCGAGATAGAGAAAGGCATCTATTATGAGTTTGATACCTCCACCGCCCCCCTCGGCGAGGGCGGCATGGGCAAGGTATACCGCGGCCGCTGCGTGGATGCACACACCGGGCTGTGTAAGGACGTGGCCATCAAGTTCATGTTCGACGGCCTCGCTCCTTCAGTCATAGAACGCGCGCGCCGCGAGGCCAACATCCAGCTCAAGAGCGACAACCTGGTCGAGATGATGGGCTTCCTGACCACCGAAGAGAAGATGCCCGGCGGCAAAGCCGTGCGCAAACACTATCACGTGGTCAGCGAACTACTTGTGGGCGTCACGCTCTCAGACCTGCTCAAAGGCGTGACGACGACCAGCAACGGACAGACCATACCCTACGCCGTAGAGCTGTACGACCTCTACCGTAGCAACTCATACGAGTTTGCCGCCATCATCGTGCGCAGCCTGCTGAGCGGCTTGATGGCCCTGCACGATGCGGGCTACATACACCGCGACATAGACCCGAGCAACATCATGGTCACCATAGACCGCAAGATCAAGCTCATAGACTTCGGCATAGCCAAACACATCACGACCCTCGCCACCCAGGACAAGGCCCTCACCAGCGCCGGCCAGTTTATAGGCAAGGCCCAGTATGCCGCTCCCGAACTGGTGCTGGGCGACGTGTTCCACCAGGACCGCACGACCGACATCTATGCCATCGGCATCATGTTCTACCAGCTCATCATGGGACGCCTGCCCTTCGACGGCCCTACCACCGCCATCATCTCGGCCCAGCTGAAGTCGAAAATCAACATGGCGGACATCAAGAACCCCCAGGCACGCAAGATCATAGCCCACGCCACCGAGAAAGATCAGCGCAAGCGCTATAGCTCGGCCGCAGAGTTCCGCGTAGACATCGACCGCTTCGACCCCAACAAGAAAGACCTCATCAACCTCAACAAGACGCTGAAGTGGGGGCTCCCCATCGTGGTGCTCGCCGTCGTGCTGCTCCTCGTCTTCCTGCCCAAGTCGACGACCGTAGAACCGACCGAGCAGACCGACTCCGTGGCCGTGATGACCGACTCCATGCTGGCCAACTACCCCGTGTCGATAGACATGAAACTCAAACTCAAGGCCCTCTACGACCCCGCCACCGCACAGTTGGCGTGGAAGGACCTCAACGCTACGTACAGCGACCTGCAGTCGCCCATTCGCGCCGAAGCCATCTTCGTGCTGAGCCGTATATACTACGACTATGGCGTGACGACCGACTCGCCCATCGGCGTGTTCGACGAGGCTGTGAACCTCAGAGACTTCTATGTGAAGGTACAGGAAAATCTGGCCAATGTGATGTCTGTCAACCAAGGCACGGCACACAAGTTGCTTGAAGAGTGTGTGAAGGCCGACCCCAAGTTCTACCCCGCCCTCTATGAACTGAGCTGGGACTATGTATGGGGTGACAAGCGCGGCACAGTGCGTGACCGCATCCAGGACGCCCCCGTGCTTGAAGACTACCTGAACCGCACCTACAACGCAGCGCTCGAGAACAACGATAAGTTGTATCAGGACCGAGTGGCTTATACAAGGAAAACCGTCTTCGAATAATAGCAGCTTATGGTTCAAGAACTTGTGAACAACCCGCAGATACAGGCCTACAGCGAGTCGAAGCAGGGCGGGCGCAGCGAAAACCAGGACTACTGTACCGGCAAGGCTTTCGATGCCCATCATACAGTGCTCGTGGTGTGCGACGGCATGGGGGGCGCTGCAGGGGGCAGTCAGGCCTCCTTCCTCGCCGCACATACCATCGTCGACGAGATGGCCGCCATCTTCTACGACCAGCTGACGGAGCCGGCCAAGAAACCCACACCTGAGGAGATGCTGGAACAGGTGTTTCAGAAAGCTACCCTCGCCGTGTACAACCGCTCCCGCGAAGTGCCCGAACTCAGAGGCATGGGGTCGACGGCAGTGGTGCTCTACCTCACCCCCGAGGCAGCCTACTTCGCCCACGCCGGCGACAGTAGAGGCTACCAACTGAGAAATAAGAAGAAACTGTTTCGCACCAACGACCACTCACGCGTGTTTGAGCTCGTGGAGCTGGGCGTCTACACCGAGGAACAGGCTCGCACCGCCCCGGGTAACAACATCATCACCCGTGCCATGGGGCTGAAGAAGGAAGTCGACGTGGACATCGTCAAGCTGCCCTACACCAAGGGAGACCGCTTCATGCTATGCTGCGACGGTATATGGAACACCATGCCCGAGGCACAGCTCTTGGCCTTCTTTACAAGCGACGACCCCATGAAGAAGGTGGTCGAAGACACTACCGCCTACGTAGACCGCCTCGGTGCCGAGTCGCATGCAGAGTATGACAACCTGACCCTCATAGGCGCCGAGGTAGCCGCAGACTCCACCTACCAGTACTCACTGACCGACAAGATTTGCCGGTGGTTTGCCAAGCACAAAAAGAAAACCAAGCCCAAGGCTCTGAAGCCCGCCAAGCCTACCCCTAAACCCGCACCTAAGCCCCTGTCTCAGCCCGCAGCCACGAAGCGCGAGGAGAATAACCAACCCGCCGACGCAGGGAAGGAAGAGACACAGGCAAACAACGACTAACCGCAATCTCCGAACATGAAAGAATATCTCATAGGCCGCGGTCTCGACGCCGACATCGTGATACCTGACGAGACCGACCAGGTAAGCCGCCACCACTGCTATCTGCGCATCTCCTTCTTCGGCAGGATGCAGCTCTGCGACGATAGCACCAACGGCACCTTCATCAATGGCGAAACCATGGAGAAGGGCGAGTGGAGGAACGTCTCACGCAAAGACAAGGTATCGCTGGCCAAGGTATGGGAGCTGGACTGGGACGAAGTGCCCCATCCCTACCGCAAGCCGCATATACTGCTCGCCGCCCTGCTCATAGCCGCCCTGATATTCGGCTGCTTCATGGCGTTCAGTAGTCCCAAGACGGCAGTGTTGCCCGTAGATAGCATCTCGGTGGCCGTAGGCTTCGGTGGCGGCGACGACGCGATGACAGCCACCAGGACACCCGAAGAAGCAACCACCGAGCCCGAGTCCGACGCCAAGGAAGCCCCTGCAAAGCAAGACCCGGCCATCAATGGCATCAAGGACCGACTGCTCAAAACCACTCGCACCGCCGCTGAAAACGGCGACTCGGCTGAGGCAATGCCCGCCGTAGAGACCATACTATAATTACTGACAAGCGACACATGACACGAAGACCCTTTCTCCTCTTCATGCTCCTTATCATAATGGCCGGGGGACATAGCGCCCACGCCCAGCTGTCCTGGAAAGTCATCCCTAACTCCCAGGCATATAGAAGTATCTCCTTCCTGGGCCCGAACATTATCAAGGTGACCGACAGATATGGCGGTATGGGCCTCTTAGACACCAACGGGCAACAGCTGCTGAAGTGTGACTACGACACCATCTTCCCGGTCTATCAAGGGGTGGCGGTGATAGCCAAGCAGAAAGAGAACGAGACGGACGGCCATTACTATGTGGCCGGTGTGGTCAATACCCAGACGGGGAGGGTGACGCCGTTTAAGTATGCTGACAGGTATTCTGTCATGACCGACCAAGACGCCAAACCTTGCCCCTTCTACAGCGAAGGGTATCTCGTGGTCATCGACCGAAAGACGATGAAGAAGGGATACCTTGACATAAGCGGCAGAGTGCTGGGCGGCAACGAGACGAGCGACTTAAACTTAGACCAGGCCTATCCCTTCGCCGGCGGCTATGCCCTGGCCGGGCGTGGCAAGGACCGGTTCTATATCGACAAGAATTATAAATCGTTCCGGGTGAGTGAAGGCTCTAAGTGGCTCGTTCCCGAGACCAACTTCAGTGAGGATGGCCAGGCCGTGGTGAAGGATAGCAAGGAGCAGTATCTTCTTCAGAAGAAGGACCTCGTCAATCAGACGCTCTCGTCAAAGACTAATGTAACCTCCTACCAGGTCGACTACCTCAACCGGTATTGCAAGCCGGGTTTAAATCCACAGACGGATGTGGAGTGGGACAAGAATCACTTCCCGGCCCATCGTAATGCCGGTCTGCCTAAGGCGGAAAACGGTCTTTATGGCTACAAAGTAGGGGGATCCAGCGGTTTATGGGCATTACCTCCCCAGTTTAAAAGTGCGCAGCCCTTTGTGGAAGCCTATGCCCTGGCGCAGCTACAGAATGGTGACTGGGTCATCCTTGATTGCACGTATGGAATGAGCGTAGACTGCGGCACCGTGAAACCCACCAGCACGACTGTCTATGTACAAGACTATTTCGAGGAAACGGCCTTCTCGTTCAAAGCAGACAAGACGAACTATGACTATAAGGTCTACCCCGTGCAAAATGCCGGAACGCCCGATTTTCGCAGTCCTCTGCATGTAGAAAAGCAAGTGCCCGGCGGAGAATACACTTTCCACTATAAGACAGCCGCCAGAAATGCCGGACAAGGCTTCCTCGTAGTCATTGAGAAGGACGAGGTGCAGATCAGCCAGCAGGCATTAAACTATCAGTGCAAGTCACTTCTTATGCCCGAGATAGATGGAGTGGATTGGGGCAATGCCACAGCCAGCAAGCCCCACGATGTGCCCGTCTACATCAAACTATATAACTATAACGAGTTACCCATAGAGGTAAGCTACAAGCTGTCCGGCAGTGAAGGGTTCTACGCCAACCCACCGCAGGGCAAGATAAAAATCCCCGCTAAAAGTCCGTCCCGGCTGGAAGGCTACTTCTATGTGAAAGAGAAAACGGGCGCGACAGTCTCCCTGATCTTAGGCGATGAGGCCAAACCCCGTACCTGGGAACAGATTATCTACCCCTACGTCAAATCGAAGTCCTCGTCAGCAAGGAAGACA
This sequence comes from uncultured Bacteroidales bacterium, assembly GCA_945836755.1. Taxonomy (GTDB): domain Bacteria; phylum Bacteroidota; class Bacteroidia; order Bacteroidales; family Bacteroidaceae; genus Alloprevotella. The sequence continues at coordinate 19,702 of CAMAMB010000016.1, read as the reverse complement.
TCGTCCACCAAGACGAAGACCAAGCCAAAAGACGCCGCCACGAAGGACGACGGCGGGAAAAAGATCAAAGACTTCGGTGGCGACAGTAAAGGCTCAAAGACCAAGGTGATAAAGAATTTCTGACGCCGTCGCCCCCTCACGACGGCTACGCTGTCCCCGCGGACAGCTGCTCGGAAGACAATCCTGAAATTTTTTTACCCACCACTGACAGATTTCTCGCAAGCAGCACTCTCTACCTATAGAAACGCTACTTGATGAGTGCATCAAACAAACAGCATTGACATGATGAAGCAAGCGCACCTCCTTTGCCGCATCCACCGCCGGGTGATACTGCTCTGCCTCCTGCTCGCAGCGTGCCCTGTGACGGCACAGAGGAACACTTACTACCTGAAGGACGGGCGCGTTGCAGACAATCTGAAGTCTGTCACCCGCACCCGCAAAGGCTATATCCTGGGCCACGCCGACAACCACAGCGAGTTTGTGACCATCCAAGCGATAGACTCCATAGTGACCCACCGCTACAGCGAGACAGAGACCGACGGACTGGAAGACCTCCTGGTGGCGCGCAACGGAATGCAGTACCGTGGACAGGTAGTTTGCCAAGTGCCGGGAAAGAGCTTCACCCTCGTCCCCTCCGACGGCGGAGAACGGGTCACCATCGCAGCCGGTGACCTGATGAAGACCAAGAGACTGAAGCGCAACCCCAGTCTCGACTACTGGGAACAACGACCCTACGACAACCTCGTGGTCACCGGCAATACCCGATACCGGGGCATCATCATAGAGCAGAATGTAGGCGCTGACCGGCTCACCACCGACGACGACTATATCATACTCTTCACCGACCATCTGCGGCAGCCCGAGCTCATCTTTATGCGCGACGTGATTACCCTCACCACCATCTACAACGAAACCAATCAGAATAATAATACAAACCTTAAATATTAGAAGCTATGATTACCAACGACAACTACAAGATTGAAGAAATGGAAGACGCCGCTGTCAAGAAGTCAAATATGGCCAAGACCCTTGGCGTAGCCGCAGGAATGGGCGTAGCAGGTGCAGGCGTAGCCGTTGCAGCCAACGCTACCATGGGCGATCAGCCCGCCGACGTACAGCCCGCCAACGATGCAGCCGAGCTCTCCACCCAAGATCTTATGGAAGGCGCCAACCAGGGAGCCGCAGATACCACCGTCATAGTGACTAAGCAGGCCGAAACTCCTGCGCCCGCCGAATCCGAAGAGCCTACCGCTTCCGCCGAGGCCAATGGCTTTATCGTAGACAACCAGGAGATTACCATCGACGCTGAAGGCAACTACCAAGCATCGCAGACCACAGGCACTCTCGAAGGAAAGATGTGGCAGGCCACTGATACCGACGGCGACGGCATGGTCGACGAACTCTACTACGACGCCGACGGCAACGGACAGTTCGACCCCAACGAAGGCGGCAAGCTCGAGGCTGACGACCAGTTCAGCGTAGAGAACTTTGGCCAGGCAACCCACACCGTCGTTCACCACATGGATGCCGCTGCTCCCGAAGATATAGAGACTGATCCTTACATTGATCCCGATATTCTCGACGAGTCTCTCACTGACGACGGAGAAGGTATCAGCGATATACCCAATGATATCGAGATTGAAAGCGAAGACGACAGCCTTCTCGACCCCGACGACTCTCTTTCCGACGTCGTTGACGACACTGACGGCCAGGAGCAGAACCCCATCGAGGAGCTCAACATCGAAGAGACCTCTACTGACGATTACGCCTCCAACAACGCCGACTATAACAACGCCGCCGATGTGGTCGACTTCGTCTAACTCTCACCCCCTCGTCTCTACTATCCGTTCATAACTTAGTGAGTAATCTCTCTCAATAACAGAAGGTAAGGTTCACCCGGAGGCATATCAGCTTCGTGGGTGGACCTTCAGTGCCACCTTCTCTCATCACCCAAAAGATTACAGCCATGTCAAAAGTGAAATGCCCCAACGGCCATGTATTTGATACTGCTATTTATGGCACCAACTGCCCCATCTGCAACGCCATGGTAGGCGCGGGAGCTTCAGCCGCTGCACCTGATGCGGCCCAGCCCATGCCTCAGCCCTCGCCCGTGCCCTCGGCCCGTACGCATATCGGTGGGGTAGCGCCCTCCCCTCTCTCCGAAGCCCAAGGCGCCACACAGATGGTCGATGCCGCCCCCGATGCCGTAGGCGCCACGATGGTCAACCCCATCGCCCAGCCCCAGCCGCAAGCGCAGCCTCGGCCCCAGGTGGCTCCTCCCGCCCCTCCGCGTCCGGCAGCCCCCGTCCCCGGCGGACGCACCATGATACGCCGTCCCGTAGCCCAGGGCGCACAGCCCGGCACAGTCACCGGCCGCAAGCTCGTTGGCTTCCTCGTTACCTACAACCGCACCCCCTTAGGCAAGGCATACCCCATCTATGAAGGTCGCAACTACGTAGGCCGCGATGCCTCCTGCGACATCTGCGTCAAAGACGACACCCAGATGTCAGGCCGCCACATGTCCATCCTCTACCGCGGCGTCGACAACAAGTTCAAGTTCCGCGACGAGCAGTCCTCCAATGGTACCTTCATCAACAAGGAACTGCTTGACGACGGCGAGCTCAACAGCTATGACATCATACGGGTAGGCGGCACCATCTTTGTCTTCGTGCCCATCCCGCAGATTTAGCGTCGCGACGGCACGTACACCGTGCCTTCACTCACGGAGTAGGGCACACACTTTCCATCATCCACTAAACGATTATTCCATGATGAATTTCCAAGTAGCAGGAGCCACAGACGTGGGGAAGACCCGCCAGCACAATGAAGACAGCATGATCTCCTTCGACTCGCCCAATGGCTATGTAGTGGCGGTATGCGACGGCATGGGGGGCGAGAACGGCGGCGATACGGCATCCACTCTTGCAGTGACAATCATACAGGATATATTGGTCAACAATACGTTCCCTACTCCTCATGAAGCCATTACCAGAGCCTGCGTAGCTGCCAATCAGGGCATCCTCCACCGTGCCTCCACCCGCCCCGACCTCCAGGGCATGGGCTCCACCTGCGTGATAGCCATCGTCAGCCAGGGCCACATCTACTACGGCAGCATAGGCGACAGCCGCATCTACTACTACACCCCCGCCCAGGGCCTGCAGCAGCTCACCAAAGACCAGAGCTACGTGCAGACCCTCGTAGACAGCGGCCAGATAACCCCCGAAGAGGCCGAGCGCCATCCGCGTAAGAATGAGATACTCAATGCCCTCGGCCTTGAAGGCATGGAGCCGCCCGTCATAGGCGAGAGCCCCGTGCCCGTCAGCGACGGAGGCCTCCTCTTGCTCTGCTCCGACGGCCTTACGGGCATGATACCCGACTTCACCATCAGCCAGCAGCTCGCCATGCCCGGCCTCACTCCCCAGCAGCGCTGCGACAACCTCGTCAGCCTGGCTAACGAGGCCGGAGGCTACGATAACATCACGGTCCAGATCATCGACTGCTCGGCCGGCGACGCTGCCGCTGCCCCTCAGCGCCCCGAAGTGGCGGCCATCACCACCGACGAACACGCCTCCCCCGTGGCCAAGAAGAGCTACGCCTGGGTAGGCATGGTCGTCATCTGCGTCCTCCTCTTTGCCATAGGCGCTTACCTCGGCTGGGACTTTTACAGCAAGTCCCGCACCGCCCCGGCCGACACCCCCACTGACGTAGTCCTTGAAAAGAAGGCCGTTCACACCAAGTCGCCCGTCCGCGCCAGGAAGACCATCGTGGTCACAGAGCCCGAGGCCCCCAAGGTGAAGCCCACCGAGCCTGCCCCCGACCCCAAGAGCCCTGCCTCTAACGCCATCAAGGATACTAATAAGAATGCCACCCCCTCCAAGGCAAGTAAGACCATCAAGGATACCTCTAAGAAGGGGCAGAGCGCGACACCGGCTGCGCCCGAGTCTGAACAGAAGCTCACCACCATCACGCTCAACCCCGACGAAACTATTTAATCTTAGCCTATGTACATCTCACAATACAAGGTAGACGACATCCCCTTAGGCGAGGGCGGCATGGGGCGCATCCTCAAAGCTGTCGACCCCGAGGGAAAAGTGGTGGCCATCAAGGAAATACTCCCGGAGTACGCCGCCGATGTCGAAATGCGCTTCCGCATCAACCAGGAGCGCAACATCCTCGACCGCCTCGACAACCCGGCCATCGTGCGCACCTACCAGTCGTTCATGCTCAACGACAAATATTATATTGTCATGGAGCTGGTCGACGGCCTCAACCTCGAACAGTATGTCTTGGAGCATGGGCCGTTCAAGGAGAAGGAAGCCGTCGAAATCATGTCCCAGGTGCTTGAAGTCATGCAGTATGTCCACAACGAGAAGGTCGTACACCGAGACCTCAAGCCCAACAACATCATGATACGCACCGACGGCTCTGTCTGCATCCTCGACTTTGGCATTGCCAAGGACCTCAGGTCCCACAGCCACACCATGGCCGGCATGGTCCTCGGCTCCGACGGCTACATGAGCCCCGAGCAGGCCAGTGCCATGGACATTGACTGCCGCTCCGACATCTATTCTTTGGGCTGCGTCCTCTTCTACATGCTCACGGGCTACCATGCTTATCCGCCTCAGGAAAGTTCGGCCCTCATGCTCGACGCCCTCATCAACAAGCCCTTCCCACGCCTCTCCAAGTACGTCAAGGGCACAAGCAAGAAGATGCAGCAGGTGCTCGACAAGGCCACCGATAAGAACATGGTCAAGCGCTACCGCCACTGCTACGACTTCGCCAATGCCCTCAGAGAGGCAGTCGGTCTACCGCCCCAGCCCATGCCCGGCGGCGGTACGGTCCAGGTGGCCCGCAATGCCCATCTCTCCATCAGTGTCGGCCGACTTAATCCCGGTAACCCCGGGGCCTGTCAGATCGAAATCAACGACCCCACCATGCGCGTCAGCAGCCATCATGCTGACATAGAGCTTAAATCCTTCACCGGCGGCACCTACTTCATCTTCCACGACCGTAGCACCAACGGTACCCTCATCAACGGCAACATGATCCACCGCATGGACTTCCACCAGCCCATCGGCGCCCCCGACCCTGTCATCTACCTGGCCAGCGACCCCAACTGCCAGTTAGACTGGGCCAAGGTCAAGCAGATGCTTCTCGACATGGCCAACAAGGAGCCCGAGCTGTCCGCCGCAGCCCCCGAGCCTGAGCCCGTGCTGCCCGAGCCGCTCTACGAAGAAGAGACCACCCCCCGCTTCTCCAAGAGGCTGCTCATCACCATAGCCTGCTGCCTTGCCGGCGTGGTCATCATCGTCTGCGCCTTCGCCTTCAGCTCCCATGTGGTGATCCAGGCCCTGGGCAGCGCCCTGGGAGCCATCCTCATCACCCTGGGAGGCATGCGAGCCCTCGGCAAGCTCTGAGCGCCGCCCCCTCTGCGGCTTGCGGGAGCGCAGCCGCCCGCCGGACGCCGCCTCCCCTGCCTTTTACTAATCTTTCGTCTCTTATCTCAATCCCTTCCATACAATGAAACGCATCCTTCTCTCTCTAATGGCCGTCGCTGCCGTGCTCAGCTCCTTTGCCATTGACCTTGAGCAGCAGCAGAAGTTGCTTTATGCCATCGCCAAAGATATCCCCAATGTCAGCAACGTCGGTATCACCCCCGATCATACGGCCAACATTATCATCTATCATAAGACCCAGTACCAAGTTACTTTCGATGAGGTCGACGGCGCACTCAAAGTGACCTTCAGCATCACCGGCTACAAAGACCCTCAGAACAGCTTTGAGCCCCAAGCCATTCAGGAGGCTACAGCCCTCAACAACCTCCGCTACCACGCTGTCAAGGTCAACCTCGAGACCTCCCGCGTGGGTTTCGAAGCACAGCTCTACCTGAAAGACATCACTGGCCTCAGCCCTCAGGCTATCCAGATGATCCTCGACAACCTCACCGAGGCCAAGAACAGCTACCGTACCGACGTACGCCAACTCAGCGACAAATATCGCAAGCAGCGCCTCCTCGCTCAGCGCAACGACAGCATCGCTGCCGCCGAGAAGGCCAAGGCCGACAAGATTAAAAACGGCGATTCGGCCATTGTCGTCAAAGTCGAGGTGCCCACCGACCTCCGCCTCCAGGGCCCCATCCTTCCTGTCAATGTCGATGCTCACGGCAAGACCGTCGGCGATGGCGTGACCTTCAACCTCGACAACTTCAAGTACGTGGCCTTCACCTTCAGAGCCATCAGCCCCGAAAACCGCGACTACAACATCTTCGTCCGCATCACCAACTCCGACGGAGTGCCCCTCCTCACCTCGTCCGACAGCAAGTACACAATTTCCTACAAGGTCAACGCCAAGAAGAACAAGGAGACCGTCTTCCTCTCACCCCCCTTCGGCTCCCTCTCACAGGCCATCTGGACCCCGGGCATCTACAAGGCTGAGTTCTTCGAAGGCTCGGCCAAGATTGGCGAAGTGTCCTTCGCCGTCGACAAGTAACTCCACCTCCGGCCTACCACCTCATGTTTCATCCTCACTCACTTCCCACCATGACTCTCACCCATATCCATCGCGTATGGCGCCGTGTGGCCCTCACCCTCCTCCTGCCCACACTCCTGCTATGCTGCCTCGCCGCCTGTGGCGACAGCAAGCCCCACAAGAAGAGCGCCAAGCGAGCCGCCCTCGTGGCCAAGATAGACTCCATCAACGCCATCCTCCCACAGCCCCTCAATAACGAAATCACCTGGATCAAGGCCACCATCCTCCACAACCAGGTGCGCTACATCTACCACGTGTCTACAGACTACATGAACCAGATAGACAATGCCGCCACCCGCGAGTTACACCGCAACAGCCTGCTCCCCGAGGGCAAGTCGTACCTCCTCGGACAAAAGCTCGCCAAGGAAGGCCTCGGCATAGCCTTTATCTACACCGACACCCTCAACGCCAACAGCAAGCTCACCATCGAGTTTACGCCCGAAGAGCTCCGAGACCTCTACGCCGACGAGGAAGCCGGCAACGCCCCCGCCAAGTAACACATCCCCCATACCGCTGACGACGGCAGGACCTATGCGCCCTGATCGTCGTCAGCGGTCAGTTTCTGCTCCTGCCGGTCAGCCGCCGCGCAGCCGGCGTCCCGCGCCCCCGGCGCAGGCTTCCCGTCAGGCCCAAGTCCACACTCCGCCTACTGATGCACATCGCCCCGCCGGCGGGCATACTTCTCACCTGTCTACCTTCTCACCCCCTGCTCACATGAACGAAAACGAGAGATTGGCCGTAGAGGCACTGCTACGCCGAGACCCTGTCATTACTCGCCAGGTCTTTTATGTGCAGTGCTACCCCCTTTTCAAAGCTGTCTACGAAAAATACTACACCGACTGCACCGACTGTATAGAGTTCATCAACGAGATTTACGTCTACCTCCTTACACCACGCAACCCCTCGGGGCGATCCTATCTCGAGAGCTTCTCCTTCAAGTGCCACTTCGTCCATTGGCTCAAAATCGTAGCCGAGACCTATTGCCGCCAGCTCTATAAGAAGAAAAAGGAAATATTTGAAGAATCTCTCGACGCCACTGATAGATTTACCCCCGAACCTGACTCCTTAGAGATAGACTTGAGTTCGCTCAACGCCATGGACGTGTGCACCCTCCTCTCTCTCATGCCCAACGAGCGCTACCGCCAAATCATACGCCTGCGCTACCTCGAGGACCGCAGCATGGACGACACCGCAGCCGCCTTAGGCATGACCATGGACAATTTCTACAACAAACACCGCCTGGCCAAGCAGCAATTCCTCGCCGTATGGCAGAAAGAGCGCAACCAGGCCCATTATCGCAGCCGACACTGCGGCGACACGGAGAGATAAGCCCGCGCGCCCATCCTCTCCCCACCATCCTTCTACTAACCTACCATATACAGATAGTCATGACACAAGTTGATCCTTCTTTCATGCTGACTCCCGGGCTCTCGGCCGAGCAGTTGGGAGCCTACATGGAGGGTAACCTCTCCCCACACGAGGCGGCCCACGTGAAGTCACTTATAGACAATGACCCCTCCCTGCAGCAGCTCTACGACGACATCACCTCGCCCATCTCGTGGTCCGACGACATCTACGGCGACTTCCCCGATTTCGACGCCACCTTCGTCATGCCCGAGGTCGAAGGACTGCCATCGGCCGCCGACTCCCCCGCCGTCGCCGCCGAGCCTGCACAAAGCCTTGACGACCCCGCGGTCGACGAGGCCGCCGACGACTATGACGTAGCCGACGCAGACGAAGAGATAGACCACGGAGCCGACGTCTATGAAGCCGATGCCGCTGCCGGACCGGCCGACGACGCCGCGGCCTTTGCCGACGACGAGGCGACCGACCCCCTCTCTCTTACCGACTTCGGCGAGGTGTCATTCTGAGCCCGCCGGCCCCTCTCCGCCCATAGTCAGCCAGCCTGACGATCCCTTGCGCCCTTGCGGCGAGGGGTCGTCAGGCTTTCTTTTTGCCTGCGCGTGCACATCTCCTTCGCGCGTAGAAGCATACACCCATGCCTGCAAGCCTCCGCGCCGTTCTCGGAAGCATTCCGGCGAGTGACATTCGGCCCAATGCAACCTGACATTGGGCCGAATGCAACCTTGCATCCGCCCGAAAGCAAGGTGACATCCGCCCCAATGTTACTCTAGAGAAGGCTTCTGCAGACGGCGAGGTGCCTTTAAACAACGGCGGGACGCTTTCTGCAGACGGCGGCATGCCTTCTTCGCATGGCGCGGCGGTCTGCGTTGCCGGCGCGGTGTGGGCTTATACGACGACTCCCGCGGGCGTACCTCGATGGGGTACGCTCGCGGGAGCCGCAAGAGGGTATGTAGTGGTCTGTGGCAGCCCGCCGCAGCCCGTGGTCCGCATGGAGAGCGGGCCGGCCTCCGGTCGTGAGCCGGCCTCCGGCGCTTACTTCCGGCGAGAAGGCATCACCTTGCCGTGAGAGGGCATGGAGTACCAGTTCCAGTACTGCGGGTCGTAGAAGTTGATGGCCCAGGCGCCGAGCAGGGTATAGGCGTCGTGCACCTTCGTGTGTTCCGTGGGCCACTCCCAGGCGCCGGCTATGCAGAGCACCTGCGGATAGGTGGCGTTGGGGCCTATGCGATCGTCGCTGTTGACAATGCGCTTGAGGTTGCCCTTGTCGTCGTAGACTTTCAGGGTGAAGAGGTTGCGGTGGGTATTCATGGTGTAGCTCGCGGGCCACTCCAGGTCGTCGGCCAGCAGTACAGGGTCGAGGCTGATGCCGCCCACGACGGTGTTGACCATGTCGTGCTCGCCCACTGAGAAGAGTTCGTGCACCTCGCCCAAGTAGCGCTCGCCGTAGTAGATCTCGGTGCGGCTCTCGGCGCCGCCGGCCAGCAGGGTGACGGAGGCTTTCTGTGTGGTGGGGTTAGGGGTCACCTCGAGCACCACGTCGTTGAAGTCGAAGTCGATGTAGCGTCCGGCGTTTTCAAAGGCCAGCGTCCACGACTGGAGGTCGGTCTCATTGCCCGAGTTGCCGTGTCCGCCCGTCATGTCGGCAATGTCGGGAGCCTCTTCATACTCGGGATGCTTCTCGAGCGTACCCTTGTTGAGCTCGCTCTCCAGCGTCTGTTCGGTGAACTTAGGTATGAGTTTTTCGCCGCGTGCGTTGGAGAGGGCGAAGGTCACGTCGTTGCAGTCGAAGTCGCCTCCGTTCATGCCGTCGTCCAGCCCCATGAAGGTGAAGTTGTCGTAGATGGCCATGGCGCTGCGGAAGGAGGCTTCCCCGTTGAGGTTGAAGGCGGCGTGGGAGTAGTTGGCCTCATACTTGGGCAGCCGTTCGTCGGGCACGCCGGCAGCCTTGAAGAGGGCCTTCTGTCCTGCGGGCAGCGCCGAAGCCGTGCGCAGGTAGAAGCCATACTTGGCGCCCTGCGGGATGTCGAGTTTGAAGGTGAGGCCGCGTACGGCGGTGATGCGGTCGCCGTATGCCTCGTGCACCTTCAGCACGTTGTAGGCGTCGTCGCCCTTGCGGGCGCTCTGCGACGTGGTGGTCTGGCCCGAGGGAAGGCCGTCGGCGTCTTTGTAGTCGAAGTTGGCGTCGTACCAGACGGAGGTGTTGCCGTCGAGCTGGTACTGCACCTTCGCCTTGCCGTTGAGGTAGTCGAGGGAGAGGGCCTCGGCTATGTCGTGAAACTCGATGTCGGAGTAGTCGGTGGTATAGGTGTAGTACCCCAGTATGCGCGAGCTGTACTGGCCCGTGTAGCCGTAGAGATATGACAGATAGACTGTCTCGTGGGCTTCGAGCTCGCCGCTCTGGAGCAGCTGGCCGCGGGCCATCATCTCGTAGTCGATGAGCGAGATGAACTTGGTGGCGGGGTTGGTCGCCTCGGTGAGCGAGGCGGCTATATCGTCCCAGGCCCAGGAGCCGAAGTTGAGGTAGCCGCAGTCGGCGATGTAGCTGTTGCCGTAGAGCGAGGCGCTGGTGGCTGCCTTGGCCGGGCCGCTGATGCGTGCCGGGGCTGTGGCCGCAGCTTCGGGCATGAAGGTGGCCTCAATCACCTGGTCGGGCTCGGTAGTGAGCTGGATACGGCGATACTGTCGGGGCGTCTCTCCGTCGTCGTAGACCAGGCCGAAGCACCGGGCCTCGCTCTGGGGCACATCGACGAAGAGCACGTCGTTGCCATCGACTCTCTTGCAGTGGAGCACGTACGACTTTTCGCCCTTGATGGTCTGGGCTGTGATGGTGGCCGCCCGGCCGACGTTGACGTTGACCTGCACGGGGATGGACGTCATCCACGTCTGGTGTGGGTCGGCGTTTTCGAAGGGCACGTCGCCGTAGTCCGGGGCGCTATTCTCGCTCAGTCCCAGGTCTTCGCTGCAGGCGGCGAAGGCAAGGCCGGCGGCGACTGCGAGCATGAAGCCTCTCATCCTAAGGAGAAAGGTAGAGATAGATAAGTTCTTCATAAGGGTTAAGTGTTAGGTGGTGAATGAATGATAGTGGTCTGTAAGTGGGTTAAGTAGTTTAGTAGTTGGGTGGGCCGTCGCGCTTAGTAGCTGACGTACTTGCCGGTGACAGGTTGGCGGTGCCAGTTCCAGTAGTTAGTCTTCGTGGCGTCCTTGGCCCATAGGGCGAAGATGTTGTAGGCAGTGGTGACGGGTGTGGCCTCGGTGGGCCAGCACCAATCGCCGGCCACGAGGAGGGCTTCGGGCATTTTGCCGGGCTCGGCGGCCAGGGCGAGAATGTCTGTGCAGTCTGTGCAGGAGCCTCGCTGCACTTCGATGTAGAAGCGGCGGGCGTCGGCGGTCATGGTGTAGTCGGCGGGCCACTTCACACAGGGCAGGCTGACGAAGGGCGTGGCGGCCACGGTGGTGGCGGTGTTGACGGTGAGGTCGGCCGATACGCCGAAGAGCTCGTGGAGCTCGCCCAGGTTGATGTCGCCGTCGGGACCGTCGTAGTGGAGATACATGCGGCTGGCCGTGCCTACGGCCAGGAGGCTGACGCAGCAGGTCTCGTTGTTGTAGTCCGGCATGAGGCGTATGACGGCGTCGTTGAAGTCGAAGTCGGCGTGGCGGTAGACGTCGTCGAAGGCCATTGTCCAGGGCATGATGTCGGTGTACTCCGCCCTGGACTGCAGGTCAGGCTCTTGGACACTGGGCGTGTAGACGTCGAGGTCTACGGTGACGCCAAACATGACATCGTTGCAGTCGAGGTCGCCACCGAGGACCTGGTTCTCCATCCCCATCCAGAAGATGCCCTGCTGCTGCGAGATGAAGCTGCGGTGCTGCCCCTCGGAGTTGTAGATATTCATGCCCTGGGCCGAATAGCTTGTACCCTTGAATTTGTCGCGGGTGGTGTAAGGCTTGATGCCGTGGCGCACGAGGCGGTCGTACTGCTCGGGGGCAGGCGTCTTCTCCTCGCGGTCGTAGAAACCGATGTGCTTGCCCTGAGGCACGTTGATGAGGAAGCTGATGCCGCGTATGGCCGTGATGCCGTTGCTGTACTTTTTGAGCACGGCCTGCATGTTGTAGGCGTCGTCGCCTCGCCGGGCTTCTACGTTGGGTGTGGTGTCGAAGGTGTCGTAGATGTCGAAGTTGGCATCGTACCAGCGGTCGGGCTCCAAGCCATTGGCTGCCGCCGTGGCAGCATCCACCTTATACTGCACCTTGGCCAGGCCGTCAATGTAGTCGTAGAGCTCAGTCTCAGCTATATCGACGTAGACAATATCATCATAGGTGCCGGGCGAGTGATAGTAGTAGCCGAGCACGTGTGCACTGTTGGAGAGACAGCAGCCGGTGAGCCAGGTGATGTAGAACGGCCCGTTAGAGCCGAGCTCGTAGTCGCAGTTCAGCCCCTTTATCTTGGCGGCGTTGATACCCTCGTTCATGACGGTTTCCTTGATGTTGTCGAGTTGCCGGATCTGTTGGCTGCTGAATTGCAGGTGGTGGGCATCGCCCTTGACGCTGTTGCCGTAGAGCGAGGTGCGGTCGGCGCTTCCTGCCACGTCGCTGCGGCGGGGCTCGAATGCCTGCGCGGCGGCCTGCGCGGCGGAGGCTTCGGCCATGTCTATGTGGACAGTCTCGGTGGTGCGTCCCGTGAGCGTCACGGCCTTGGTGAGCCACTGCTTGCCCGACTTGCAGACGAGGTAGACGGTGTTGCCGAGGCCCTGGGGGGCAGTCATGGCGACCGTGCCGCTTTTGTCGAGCCGGCAGTAGTCATAGAGGGTGGCTTCGGCGGGGGCTGCCATGAGCCAGATGTGGGTGGGGAGCGAGGCTGTTAGTTGCACCTTCAGCTCGACGGCGGTGCGCCAGGTCTGCAAGGGGCTGACTTCGCCGTTCAGCTTGTTGCGGAAGTCGGCCTCCGTGCGCTGATAGTCGGAGAAGGCTTCGTCGCTCTTGCAGGCAGTGAGCACGAGCAGCGGGAAGGTGAGGATGAAGAGTAGTCTGTGCATGAGAGAGGGAAGGTAAAGTGTGGGAGAATGGCTGAAAGTAGACGGAGAGGGGCGAGGCTTAGTCGAAGCAGAGGCGGCTGCCTTCCATGTGCCAGGAGCGCGTGCCCTGCATGGCCTCGACGACGTGGCGCACATACTCAGCCTGCTCCGAGGCGCCGGCCTTCTGCAGGTAGACATTGGCGTCGCGCAGGCGCTTGGCCCTGACACAGGCGCAGGCAGCGTTGAGATTAGCCTGCTCGCTGTCGGGATACTGCCTGGCGGCGATGAGCAGGGCGTCGGTGCGGCCGTCTGCCCCTTCGGCGTAGCTCAGAGCCACGCGGTACATCTCCTCTAAGCTCAGCGCCTCGGGGTGAGTATAGATGAGACGGCGCGCCTCGTCGATAGGGTAACGGCGCACCTTGTACTCGATGACGTAATCCGTGTGGCGCAGACCGGGATAGACATGCTTGAGCAGCCAACGGTAGGGCTTGCCGCCGCCTACCTTCTTGAGTTCGGCTTCCTTGGCGTCAGGTTCGAGGGAGCTGTCGATGACCTCGAGCAGCTCGCTCCGGTGGCTCAGCACCTCGGTCGACGGCTCGGGTGTCTCCAGTATCAGGGCGCTCTCGTACCATATATCGCCCTTGACACGGCGTCTGTGGCCCGTGGCGATGAAGTCGCGGAGGTTCTGCCAGTCTTCGGGAGTGAAGCGGGTGGTGAAGAGATCTGCGTCCATGCGGTAGTGGCGCTGCAGGTACCGCTTCAGGGCCTCGGTGCGCCCCTTGGCTAAGCGCGTGTTGTTATCCCAGGGGCTCTCAGGCGAGGCGTAGCCGTGAAGCGCAATATGGCGCACCTCGATGGAAGGCTCGAAGAGGGCGCTGTCTATGGTGGCGCGTATGCGGCGAAGCTCCTCGGGATTGCGCCGATAGTCGGGGTGGATGACAGTCTCGTTGACAGGAAAGTCGAGGAAGGCCCGGCCGGCCACGGTGCGTATCTTCTCTCCCTCCGCCATGGGCATGGCCAAAGGCAGGGGCGGCACGACGCGGAGACGGGTATCGTAGACGACGGGAGCGAGCGCAACGGCCTTCTCCGGCGAACGACCGAAGAGATAGGTGAGACCCACTTTGAAGTTAGTGCGCATGTCGACGGCGCCCCCTTGCTCCACGCCGTTGAATCGGTCAGTAAAGAGGGTGTGGCTAAACTCCGTGCCCACTCTCCAGTGAGGGTGGAGGGTGAAGGTGGCAGTAAGTCCGGCTCTCAGTGCGCCGCATAGCTTGGAGCTGCGGTTGTAGGGCGCGTCGTAGGAGAGGGGCGTGTGCTTCGGGTAGCTGTATGCAAAGGCGCCTCCGATGCCTGCAAAGGCTTTGACGTTGAGGCGGCGGCTGACGCGCTTGTTGCGGGGTGTGAGGGCATCGGTCAGGTCGAAGGTGGCGTCGCCGAAAAGTTCCACGCTGTGCCAGCTCCAGGTGTCGGCATGCTCGCACCGCGGCACGTTGCGGCTCTTGTTGTGGTTCCAGCGCAGGGCCGTGCGCCATCCCCAGAGCGGCGTGGTTTCGCGGCCGAGGCCCACGAAGAGCCCGCCCGACCAAGGGTAGCCGGTAAACTCGCTCCAGGGAAGGTGCTCGTTGGCCGACTTGTTGAAGCCGCCGTAGAGCTGGACGTAGAGGGGGTCACGTCCGTGCAGACGCAGGCTGTCGTCGACGGCGGCGCTTCCGGGTCGGGCTGCGGTGAGCAGAAGGATGATGAGGAGTAGTTGCTTCATGAGTGAGAGGGGCGGAAAGGTGGTTTCAGGCAGCCGGGTTGTCATGGGTTGCATCCACGTAGCTACGAATGAGGTTGGCGATGCGTTCCAAGTCGGTGTCGCCGACCATGGGGCCCGTTGCCAGGCAGAGCCCATGTCCAAAGAGGCGTTCGTGTATGTGTATGTAGGTAAGTTTCTTAGGCAATTTTGGGGAGTGGGGTACGTGCGAGTGGTCTTTATCTGCGTCGCACCATCCGTTTGAGGCAGGCGGGTATCCATAGCAAGGCGTTGAGGCGGTCCACGGTGCGTTGCAGGGACTCAAAGCCCCCTTCGCGATAGTTGGCTAACAGCGTGTCGCCCCACCGTGAAGGCAGGGAGGGCCGGCGCAGCTGCTCGTGGTCGGCGGTGAGTGCGTGGAGGTCGGCCGTTTGCAGTGTCAGCTCCTCTTTCAGTGCGTCGAGGGCCTGTTCGCCCCGCCTTCCGTGAGTGATGACGGTGGACAGCCTGTCGGCCTGCTGCAGTTCCGTGGTCAGCCGGAGGCTTGTAGTGTTATCTTCGAGGCAGTAGTCGCCGAGGGTGATGTCTGCCGGTTTTTGGGGCGAGGTGTAAGGGCAGTTGTAGCAGGCGGGTCGGTAACCGCTGCGCGCCATGTAGAGGCGGTAGTATGCGGCGCTGCGTAGGCCGATGCGGCGTGTGCGGTTTCTTTGGTGGCTGTCGGTCAGAGTGAGCCCCAGGCAGAAGGGCAGGTCGCGGCGCCCCCGTTGTCTGAAGCTCAGTGCAGTGACTTTGCCGCCGGTGTGCAGGCTGTCTATATATGCATGCAGCATGGCCTCGGGCGGCACGCCGTGACAGATGAGGTCTATGGTCAGCAATCCTTCATGGCACCTGCCGAGGAAGCGGCGTAGGGCAGCCACCTGGCACGACGTCCCGCTGAAGAGCACCTGCTTTCCGTCCTTGAGGTCCTGCCTTACGCGGGCGAAGGTGCCCGTTGTGGCGCTCTGCACATACTTGCTGCCTTGCAGGCGGTGCAGGTCGGCGAGGTGTTCGATGCGTTCGTGGCGGCAGCGCGGGCTTCCTTCTTCGAAGTCCAAGCTTGCGCCGTAGACCGTGCCCCCTTTGGCGAGCACGTCCTTGGCCAGTACGGCGAACACCCCGCCTGAGGCTGACGCGCGGATGAGTTGCCGGTCTTTGGCGGCTGCGATGTAGGCTTTGTGCGAGGCGTCGTCGGCTGCTGTGGCTGCGGGGGCGTTATCCTTGGTGCTGAAGGCGCAGACCGTCACGCATCGTCCGCAGCCGTTGCAGCGTTTGGCGTCGACGGTGGGGTAGGTGTGGCCTTCGCTGTCCGGCTTCAGGGTGATGGCGCGATGGGCGCAGGCGTCGGCACATGCTCCGCAGCCGCAGCAGTCAGCTTTTCGAGGCTGTATGCAAGCCATGTAGCGTGGTTCCCGTGCAGGTCCGATGAGGCTGGTCACGAAGTGGTCGGCCGCTTGCCGTTGCTGCTTGAGGTAGGCTTCGGCTGCGGTGAAGTCGTCAGCGTCGAGGAGGGCGAACTGCCGTTCGTAGCGGTGGCTGAGCCGCACCTTGTCGAGAAAGTCGGTAAGGCGCGCCGACTGGTCCTGGTCGTGGGCATAGCTGCGGCGGTAGGCGAAGAAAGGCTTATGCAGGAGCACGCTGAAGGCTACGGCGTGGAATGAGTCGGTCAGCACGCAGGTGGCTCCGTCGACGGCGGCGATGAAGTCTTGCGGTCCGCCGTCTTCGTGGTCTGCGGTGGCGAGGCTGTCGTGACGGTAGCCGAAGGTGCGCAGCGGCAGCCGGAGTTTGATGGCCGCCATCTCCGCAGCCTCACGTGCCTTATCGGAGGGCGGGTCTATGAAGAAGGCGAGCACGTAAGGCTTGGCCTGCTTCGCCGCGGCGGATTTCGCGCGCCACTCTGCGGCGCTGAAGAGCATGACGGGGTCGGGCAGACAGGGGGCTTCCTTTCCTGTCAGCTGTCGCAGTATGCGCTGTCCCGAGCGTTCTCTGACCGAGAGGTGGCCGTAGTCGGCGAGGTAGCGCCGATAGCGTTGTCGGTTGTAGGGAGCTATGTCGTGGCTGCCGAAGCTGGCTGCCCATCCCACTCGCTTCTCTCTCGGTGCGAAGCGAAGGAAGAACCTCTCGTAGCCGTCTATCCGCGCTCCGTTCCACACCTGGTCGCTGCCGCTGAAGAAGTAGTCGAAGGCTTCAGAGTGCGCCAGCCTTCTGAGGTGGCCCAGGGTGTAAGTCTTGCGGTGCAGGGCCGTCTCTTCGAAGCGCCTCAGCGCCATGACCGAGGCCGGGGTGAGCGTCAGTCGGCTGCTGCGTTGTGCGAGGAAGTGGCGCACGATGGAGCGTGCATGCAGCGGATGGGCCAAGCAGTTCCACAGCAGGCCGGTCAGCACGTAGAGGCTGTTGACCAGAGGGTTGCCCGTGGCCACGGTGTCTATGACCTCTACCTCGCAGCCCCTCTGCCGCAGGTATTCTTGCGTGGCGAAGCATTGCAGGACCGACCCGTAGTTGTAGCCGTGCAGGGTGGTGATACCTATCTTCATGGTGGTGGTTTTAGGGTGGTATGGTCAGCTTTCTTCCCCGCCTTCGTCGGCGTCGTCGCAGTGGTGCTGCTCTTGGTCGAGCGTGACGATGCAGCCGGTGTAGTATATGAGTGGTATGAAGCCCGATACGCCGGCTATGAAGTAGAGTCCGCTGAAGGCGATGGCTATGGTGCGGGCGGCGCCGTGGGTGCCCATGACGAGGCGGAGCAGGAAGGTGTAGAGCAGGATGACGCCCGCCCAGCCGTACATGAAGAGCTGCTTCATGAAGCCCGTCAGGTAGTACTTCTGCTCTGCGGCCGGTCCTTCGCCCCAGAGCAGGTCGTCGAAGCTGCGTCCTTTGAAGAGGAGGTCCCAGGCGAAGGTGCGTCCCTCAATGGCGTTGTATTCGCCCTCGGGAGTATCCATGAAGCGGGAGAAGACGTGGGCGAAGAAGGGCACCTCGTTGAGCAGCAGGAAGAGAAGCGGCAGACAGACCACGGCAGTAGTGAACAGCGCCACTTTGCGGTTGAGGCTTGCGCCCTTCATGGCTGTCAGCCGCCACCAGCCCCAGATGGCAAAGGTCAGGACGATGCCCATGCCCGACGTGCAGGCAAACATGCCGGTCGAGATGAGGAGCGCCCTTCTTGTGCGGGCTTCGTCGCGAAAGAGGCAGGAGACAAGGCCCACCAGGCTGTACTGCGCCATGTGTGAGGGCTCTTCGAAGAAGGCCGACGGACGGTACAGCCCCGAGCTTTCGACCGTGCCCGAGAAGAGGCTCTCGTGCATGGCCATGCGGTGGGAGGGTATGATGAACTCGTTGAGCAGGAACTGTATCTTCAGGCCCGTGCCGAAGTAGAGCAGCTGCTGCGCGACGGCCAGGAGGGCGGCTGCCACGGCCACGTTCTCGACGATGGCTCTCAGCCGCTGCTGGCAGACGGCGCCGGTGCTGAAGGCCACGAGGTGAGTAGTGATGGCTACGGCCAGCAGGCGCTCTTCCGTCTCGCCGCGATAGCACACGTAGAGCAGGTAGGGCAGGGCCGCCAGCAGGATGGAGGGGTCTATGCGTGTGGAGTGGCGGTAAGCCACACAGCCGGCGTAGACCATGGTGGCGGCTATGAGCGTGGTGGCCAGCCCGACCTGCAGTCCCGGCGTGACAATGAGTTGTACCACGGGCAGGATGGCCACAAAGAGGGCGTAGCCCTTGCTGCGGTGCAGGTCGACGTGCAGGTTAATGTCTGTCAGCGGGTTCTTCAGCATACGCTTGCAGGATGGCGGCAAAGCGCCGTGCCTCGGTCTGTATGTGGAAGCGGGTCTGTGCCACGGCCTCGGCGTAGGGTGCTCGTGGCCCGTGATCGGTGGCTGCGAGGTCGGTCAGATGGTCGGCCCAGGTGGCTGCGTCGGCGTGGAGGCTCGTGCGGGCCATCAGGGGAGTGAGGTCCACCAGGGTGGGCACGGTTTCGGCAGTGGTCAGACAGGGCAGCCCGGCGGTCTGCGCCTCGACGAGCACGATGCCCAACCCTTCGAAGAGGGAGGGGGTGAGCAGCACGTCCATGGCCTGATAGAGGCGCGCCACGTCGTTGCGGGCTCCCATGAGGCGCACGGCGTCGGTCAGCCCGAGAGAGGCTATGCGGCGACGCACGTCGGGCTCCAAGGGGCCTTCGCCCACCATGACAAGCAGGCTCTGCGGCTGCCGCGCATGGAAGGCACTGAAGACGTCGAGGGCGAAAAGCGGATTTTTTTGCAGCGCAAGGCGGCCCACGTAGCCCACGACCGTCTGTCCCTCTGCCTGCCAGTCGCGCCGCAGCTGCCTGCGCGCTGCGGGGTCGAAGGCGAAGCGCTCCACCTCGATGGCGTTATATATTATATGCGTGTCGTCGAGGTGGTGGCTGCCCAACATGAAGCGTGTGGAGGCGTCGGAGTTGCTCAGTCGCAGACAGCGGCAGTGGCTGAGCAGGAGCTTGCCCGCCGCGTTGAGCAGGCGGTAGACGGCACTGCGGTGCTGGATGTCGTTGTTGTGGGCGTGGACGATGACCTTCATGCCCATCATGCGCGCCACGATGACGGGCAGTATGTGGACGAGCGAGAAGAGGTGGACGTAGACCGCGGCCACCTCGACCCGCCTCCGTCGCAACAGGCGGCAGAGGCCGAACAGGTAGCCCAAGGGGTGGCGCACGTAGTAGGGCAGCATGAAGATGCGGCCGCCCGTGGCCTCGATGGCCGGCCCGTGTATGAGGCTGTCTTTCTCTAAGAAGACATGGTCAAAGCGCAGGCCGAGGTCGTAGGTGTGGCGGGCCATGAGCAGGGCGAAGGCTTCTATGCCGCCCACGAGGTCGCTTTTAAGGCCGAAGGTGAGAATGCGCATGGTTCTTAGAGATGTCGACAGGGGGCAGAGCGGCGTTACGCCGGGGAGGCGGGCCTCTCTGAGGCGGCTTCAATTGTCCCCGTGTACTGCCTGAAAAACTTAGATGTACATGTAGGAAAAACTAGATGTACATGTAGAAAAAACTAGATGT
>CAMAMB010000015.1 GCA_945836755.1 uncultured Bacteroidales bacterium | reverse complement strand
ATGTACATGTAGGAAAACTTAGATGTACATGTAGGAAAACTTAGATGTACATGTAAGAAAAACTCCAAACATTCCAGTTTTTACGGGAATGCTTGGAGTTTTTCCTGATAGGCAGTGGCCGATGGCTCCCTATGTGTGGGATGGAGGGGCTGGCCATTTATGTGTGTTCCTTCCGGCGGGTGGTTATGAGGATCGGGAGCTCATTGCCGCCCGGGGGAGGACGTGGAGGGGGGAACTACTTGATGATCTCCAGCTCCTGGAACACCTTCTTGAGGGCAGCTACAGCTCTGTCAACCTGCTCCTTGGTGTGTGTGGCCATCAGTGCGAAGCGCACGAGGGTATCGTGGGGGGCGCAGGCCGGCGGTATGACGGGGTTGATGAAGACACCGGCATCGAAGGCGCGGGCTGTGGCTACAAAGGTCTTCTCCGTATCTCTGACGTAGAGCGGTATGATGGGCGACTCCGTGTCGCCTATCTCGAAGCCCTCTTCCTTGAAGCGCTTGAGCGCATAGCGTGTTACTTCCCACAAGGCCTCAATGCGTTCGGGCTCCTGCTGTAGGATGTGGAGCGCTTCGAGGGCGCAGGCTGTGGCAGCCGGTGTGTTTGAGGCAGAGAATATATAGGTGCGGGAGTTGTGGCGCAGCCAGTTGATGATGCTCTCGTCTGCAGCAATGAAGCCACCGATGGAAGCGAGCGACTTGCTGAAGGTGCCCATAATCAAGTCTACCTCGTCGGTCAAGCCGAAGTGGTCGCACACGCCGCGACCTTGACGGCCAAACACGCCTAAGCCATGTGCCTCATCTACCATGATGGCTACGCCGGGGTACTTGTGTTTGAGACTGACTATCTCTGGGAGGGGAGCCAAGTCGCCTTCCATGGAGAATACGCCATCCACCACAATGAGCTTGACGCTCTCGGGACTGCACTTCTGTAGCTGACGCTCAAGGTCAGCCATGTCGTTGTGCTTGTATTTCAGACAGGTGGAGAATGAAAGGCGACGGCCGTCTACGATGGAGGCATGGTCACGGTCGTCACAGATGATATAGTCTTCACGACCTGTCAGGCACGAAATGACGCCCGAGTTGACGGTAAATCCGGTGGAGTAGCACAGGGCGTCTTCCTTTCCTACAAACGCAGAAAGCTCCTTCTCTAACTGGAGGTGAAGGTCGAGTGTGCCATTTAGGAAGCGTGAGCCGGCGCAACCGCTGCCATATTTCTCCATGGCCTTGATGCCTGCCTCAATGATGCGCTTGTCGCCCGGGAGGCCGGTGTATGCGTTCGAACCAAACATGAGCACATGATGACCGCCCATTTCTACTTCGGTACCTTGTTTGCCTTCAATGGCACGAAAATAAGGATACACGCCCTTGGCCTTGTATTCTTGCGGTAGGGTGTACTTAGATAGTCTGTCTTGTAAAATACCCATTGTATAAACTTTTACAGAGCGGCTACACTCGCGAGGCTACGCCTCTCATTGCAACGACAGCAGAGGGGGCTGCCCGAACCGTGTGCCTTTTACTACTCTTTTGCGTTTGAGGTGGCAAAGGTACACATTTATTTATAAAGTGTGCGGTATATCCTTGCGTAATTGATATATCTATATGGTTTGAGGGGGTGGCAAGGCTGATGTGACCGTGTGATTACGGGCCTTGCGACCCTCTCAGTGACCGGCGAGTAGGCGATGAGGGACCTTAGAAGTGTGCAGGTCGTCGGGGCTGTGGTCAGATATTGTCGCTGAAGTAGGCGGTGGGCAAGGTCCGACAGTTATAGGTGGAGGCCATGACCTCTCCATAAGCTCCGGCACTAAGGAAAGCGATGACGTCGCCGCGGTGAGTGGGCTTGAGCAGCTCGTCAGTACTGAACACGTCGCTGCTTTCGCAGATGGGGCCCACGATGTCGGCCTTCCAGGAGGCGGCGTCCGCGTCATGGGCGCGCTGGTCCGTTTCGGCAGTGAGGTTAAGGGTAAAGTGGTGGGCACCATACATAGCTGGACGAATGAGGTCGGTAAAGCCGGCATCGACAATGACAAACCGCTTGGCAAGCCCTTCTTTGACATAGAGGGTGGTGGCAAGAAGGCAGCCACACTGCCCCACCACACTACGGCCGAGCTCGAAATGCACGAGCTGTGAGGGGCGCAGCTTCAGATGTGTAGCGAAAGTCTCAAAGTAGCTTTCAAAGTCGGGGATAGGGTGGGCCATGGGGGCATCATAGTCAATGCCCAGGCCACCGCCCACATTGATGGATGGAAGGGAGATGCCTTCAGCTTCGAGCGCGTCTTGCAATTCGTTGATGCGCTCGCAAAGATGCTTGAAGGGTGTCATGGTAGTAATCTGGCTTCCAATGTGGAAATGCAGGCCTTCAAACCGGATGGCGGGGAGGGTCTTGGCGTACCGGATGGCGGCCACGAGTTGCTGGGGAGCTATGCCGAACTTGTTTTCACTAAGCCCGGTAGTAATCTTGGCATGGGTGTGGGCATCGACATTGGGGTTGACGCGGAAGGCGATGTGGGCCACCTTACCGGCGGACGCAGCGAGTTCTGCTATCACGTCTAACTCGGGGAGGCTCTCCACATTGAAGCAGCCGATGTTAAGGTCAAGGGCCGCACGTATTTCCCGGTCTGTCTTTCCCACTCCGGCATAGACCACCTGTTGGGGATTGAATCCGTGGCTGACAGCTGTGGCCACTTCACCCCCTGAGACGCAGTCGGCGCCGAGGCCGGCAGCGGCTATCAGGTGAAGGATGCGCGGATTGGCATTAGCCTTGACGGCGTAGTGAACCCGAAATGCAGGATGCTTGGCGGCTTCCCGGTTGATGACGGAAAGGGTCTGCTGAAGCAGCGCCATATCATAATAGTAACACGGTGTGGTCAGCCGGGCAAGATGTGACTGGGGGAGTTGCATGGTAGTTAAGTTTGTAGTCAGTTTATGGGTTGGGGCGTAGATGGCAGAGGCCGTAGGTTTCACTAAGCCTTTGCTTGAAAGAGTTTTGCACTAAGCGCCTTGAGCGTGGCCTCCTTGTCTGTGGCGCGAATGAGGAAGGAGATGTTGTGGTCACTGCCGCCGTATGAGATCATACGGATGGGTATCTGGGCAAGTGCCTCGCTGATGCGTGATTCATATCCGACGTTCTCCCAGCGGAGGTCACCGACAACGCATACTATGCACATGTCGGTGTCTACTTCCACGGTGCCATACTTTTTGAGCTCTTCGACGATGAGGGCGAGGCGGCTATTGTTGTCGATGGTCAAGGTGAGGCCCACTTCGCTGGTTGTGACCATGTCGATAGGCGTTTTGTGTACTTCGAAAATCTCAAAGACTTTTCTCAGGAAGCCGGTGGCAAGGAGCATTCGTGAGCTGACTATCTTGATGGCGGTGATGCCGTCTTTGGCAGCTACGGCCTTGATGGTGCCCCACTGCATGTGATTGTCTATGAGTGTGCCGGGGGCTGAGGGGTCCATGGTGTTGAGTAAGCGGACCGGCACCCCGGCATACCTGGCAGGCTGGATGCAAGTGGGGTGGAGTATCTTGGCACCGAAGTAAGCAAGCTCGGCGGCCTCTTCAAAGTTCAACTGGCGCACCGGCTGCGTGCCTTGAACAAAACGAGGGTCGTTGTTGTGCATGCCATCAATGTCCGTCCAAATCTGTATCTCCTGGGCCACAAGGGCAGCTCCGATAAGGCAAGCCGTATAGTCTGACCCGCCTCGCTGAAGGTTGTCGGTGTGTCCTTCGTGGTTGAGACAAATGAAGCCCTGTGTTATGTAAATGTCGTAGTCGGGATGTTGGGCAAGAATGTCCTTTAGATGTTTCTTGATATAGCTCTGGTCGGGTTCACCATTGGCGTCAGTGCGCATGAAGTGGAGTGCACCGATAAGTTTGACCTTGACTCCTCGCTCCTGGAGCAGGGCCGTGACCATGTTTGTGCTCATGAGTTCCCCCTGGGCCAGAATTTCTTTTTCTAAAGAAGGGGTATGATCTTCGGTGGTGAGGTTGTGAAGGTGTGCGAAGATGCCCTGGAGATATGTGTGTATCTTCTCGGCGTGGCTTTTATCTTCGTAGAGATTGTCCACGTGCTGCACGTAGAGCGAGCTGAGTTTGTTGATTACGTTGTTGGCGGCCTCGGGGTTTTTCTTCTTGATGTAGTCGGCTATCTCCACGAGTGAATTGGTCGTTCCCGACATGGCGGAGAGTACGACTATCTTTTGTTGTCCGTCTGTGATAAGGTCACAGACTTCTTTCATGCGCTGGGGTGAACCTACTGAGGTGCCACCGAATTTTAAAACCTTCATTGTGTATGTGTGTTTGTTGTTGTGTTCGATTGGGGTGATGGGGCTGCATTCCCTTCCTATGATGCTACTCTCCCTTCGCCACCGAGGTGATGTCTGCCATATGCCCTTCAGCACACTGATAGACGATGCCGGGATGATGTTGCAAGAGGGAGTGATTATGTGTGACCATGACGATGGCAGCCCCTCTCTCTCTGATTTGGTGGAGTATCTGCATGATTTCGTTGCTGGTAACAGGGTCAAGGTTGCCGGTGGGCTCGTCGGCCAAAATAATCTCGGGGTTGTTGAGCAGGGCTCGCGCTATGCAGACACGCTGTTGCTCGCCTCCTGAGAGCTCGTGGGGGTATGCATTCAACTTATCGGTAAGTCCTACTTGCCCGAGCACCTCATCTACGCGCTGTGCACGGAGTTTTTTCTTCCATCCCGTGGCACGAAGCACGAACTCCAGATTTTGGCCCACCGTGAAGTGACTGAGCAGCTTAAAGTCTTGAAAGATGATGCCTAACCGCTTGCGGAGGGAGGGTATATGCTTATGCTTGAGACGCAGGAGGTTGAAGTCTAATATGCTGGCTTCGTCCGCCTGTATGGGTAGCTCGCCATAGAGGGCTGCAAGTAGTGAGCTCTTGCCGGTGCCCACTTTCCCGACGATGTATACAAATTCGCCACTGTCAACTTTGAAGTCGAAATTAGATATGAGCGTGTTGTCTCCACGTCGCAGCGTGGCGTTGGTGAGCTGTATGAGCATGGTTGTTATAATAGTTGATGGAAGAGGGAGATACTTCTCTATGAGGTAGGGGTGGTATGGTCTCCTGGTCTGGTAGTATGCAGGTCAGTCTAATTTTAGGACGGCGAGGAAGGCCTTCTGTGGCACTTGCACATTGCCTATCTCCTTCATGCGTTTCTTGCCTCGCTTCTGTTTTTCAAGCAGTTTGCGCTTACGGCTGACGTCGCCGCCGTAGCATTTGGCCGTTACATCTTTGCGCACTTGCTTGACTGTCTCGCGTGCAATGATTTTGGCACCAATGGCAGCCTGGATGGCAATGTCGAACTGCTGGCGAGGCAGGAGGTCCTTCAGCTTGACGCACATCTTGCGGCCGAAGCCCACAGCGTTGTCTACGTGGGTAAGGGTGGAGAGGGCATCTACGGGTTCGCCGTTGAGCATAATGTCAAGCTTGACAAGCTTGGAGGGGCGAAAGCCTATAGGGTGGTAGTCGAACGAAGCATATCCCTTCGAGATACTTTTAAGCTTGTCGTAAAAGTCAATGACTATCTCGGAGAGGGGCATGTCGTAGTGCAATTCCACACGGTCGCCGGTAACATACTCTTGCTTGACGAGCTCTCCGCGTTTGCCGAGGCAGAGGGTCATGATGTTGCCGATATAGTCTGTGCGGGTGATGATGGAGGCACGGATGTATGGCTCTTCGATATGGTCTATCTCGGTAGGTTCGGGCATGCCGGCCGGATTATGTACCTCCTTCATCTCATGATGTTTATCGTATACCCGATAGCTTACGTTGGGGACAGTGGTGATAACATTCATGTTGAACTCCCGGTCAAGGCGTTCTTGAATGATTTCCATGTGCAGCAGGCCGAGGAAGCCGCAGCGGAAACCAAATCCCAACGCCACCGACGACTCGGGCTGGAAGGTGAGGGAGGCGTCGTTCAGTCGAAGTTTCTCGAGACTGGCACGCAGTTGCTCAAAGTCTTCAGTCTCTATGGGGTAGACGCCGGCAAAGACCATTGGCTTCACTTCTTCAAAACCGGCGATGGCGGTTTCGCAAGGATTGGAGGCAGAGGTGATGGTGTCACCTACTTTCACTTCTGTGGCGGTCTTGATGCCGCTGACTATGTAACCTACGTCGCCACAACTGAGCTGTGACTTCGGCGCCAGGTCCATCTTCAAGACGCCCACCTCATCGGCGTGATAGCTGCGGCCGGTATTGACGAAGAGCACCTCATCACCCGAGTGGATACAGCCATTCACTATCTTAAAATAGGCTATGATGCCGCGGAAGGGGTTAAAGACAGAGTCGAATATGAGAGCCTGCAGGGGGGCATTTTCATCGCCGACGGGAGCAGGGACACGTTCGACAATGGCACGGAGAATATCTTCGACGCCCTCACCCGTCTTGCCGGAGGCATGGATAATCTCCTCGCGCTTGCAGCCAAGTAGTTCCATGATTTCATCTTCTACCTGTTCGGGCATGGCATTCATCATGTCACACTTGCTCAGTACCGGGATAACTTCGAGGTCGTGCTCGATGGCCATGTAAAGGTTAGAGATGGTCTGAGCCTGGACGCCCTGGGTAGAGTCGACGAGTAAGAGGCAGCCTTCGCAGGCAGCGATGCTTCTTGACACCTCGTAACTGAAGTCTACGTGGCCCGGGGTGTCAATGAGATTAAGTCGGTATACTTCGCCGTCGTATGTGTAGTTCATCTGGATGGCATGGCTCTTAATCGTGATGCCACGCTCTTTTTCCAGGTCCATATCGTCGAGCATCTGCCCCTCGGTCACTTTAATGGTCTGGGTATGTTCGAGGAGACGGTCAGCGAGTGTGCTCTTTCCGTGGTCAATGTGCGCGATGATGCAGAAGTTGCGGATGTGCTTCACTGTGGTAGGGGGAATGTGTGAAAGTGAGAGGGTAAGGTGGAGAAGGAAGGCAGTGGGGTCAAAACTTCTCTGCGTCTTTAAAGCTTACGGCCTTGTTCAGGTCTTTGTCGCTGAGCACTACGTCAGTCCCGGTGATAGGCCATTCGATGCCTATGGCAGGGTCGTCGAAGCGTATCGAGCATTCTGCCTCGGGGCAATAAGCATTGTCCACTTTATATGTAAAGACTGCGGTGTCGCTCAGCACCTGAAATCCGTGTGCAAAGCCTCGAGGTATAAATAGTTGACGCCGGTTGTCGGCGGATAGTTCTACTGCTATGTAGCGGCCGAAGGTGGGCGAGGAGGCACGCAGATCTACAGCCACGTCCAACACACAGCCCTGTAACACCCTGACGAGCTTAGCTTGTGAGGCCGCGCCTTTTTGATAATGCAGGCCGCGTAAGACGCCTCGCGACGACATGCTCTGGTTGTCCTGTACAAAGTGGATGTCCTTGCCGATATGGTTGTTGAAGTCGGTTTCCCGCCAAGTTTCCATGAAGTAGCCGCGAGCGTCGGCATAGACTTGTGGTTCTATAATCCACACATCGGGGATGTCAGTAGTCAGATAGTGCATGATGGGCTGGGTATGGTTGAATACGGGTTGTTTGTAACGAAGGGCTTGTATGATGGATGGGAGGCCGGACACGACTGCTATTTGTGGCTAATCTTGATATGGTCCTTCTCTGCCGTTAGGTGGAGTTCCTTCTCTATTTTCGGGTTGTGTAGAAGGTAGTCGCAGAGCAGGTCTTCTATCTCCTCCCTGATACAGCGCTTTAGGGCACGGGCTCCATACTGTGCGTCAAAGCCTTCTTGGGCAA
The DNA here is from genome assembly GCA_945836755.1 of uncultured Bacteroidales bacterium. Lineage (GTDB taxonomy): Bacteria > Bacteroidota > Bacteroidia > Bacteroidales > Bacteroidaceae > Alloprevotella. Next base: position 38,168 of record CAMAMB010000015.1, on the reverse strand, counting down.
TGAGGTCGTACACGCTGTCATCTATGTCGAGGTGGAAGCCTTGGGTGATGACGCGCTCTGCCACTTTGTCAATCTCGAGTGTCGCGATACGGCGAATGACGTCTTTCCCCAGAGGGTTGAAAACGATAATCTCGTCGAGGCGGTTAAGAAATTCGGGGGCAAACTGCTTCTTGAGGGCCGCATGAATAATCTGCTCGGCGCGTTCGGCGGTGATTTCGTCACGTTCGGCTGTAAAGCCCATGCCGCGACCGTTCTCGCGAAGCTGGCGTGTACCGCTGTTGGAGGTGAGAACAATCAGGGTGTTGCGGAAGTCCACTGTGGTACCATTGCCGTCGGTGAGGCGTCCTTCGTCCATTACTTGGAGCAGGGTGTTGAACACATCCGGGTGGGCCTTTTCTATTTCGTCAAGCAACACCACGGAGTAGGGCTTGCGCTTCACGCGTTCGGTGAGCTGTCCGCCCTCATCATAGCCTACATATCCCGGGGGAGCACCCACAAGGCGGCTGACGCTGAATTTCTCGCCGTACTCGCTCATGTCGACGCGAATGAGGGAATCTTTGCTGCCAAAGAGCCACTCGGCCATCAGCTGTACGAGGTAAGTCTTTCCTACGCCGGTAGGGCCAACGAAGAGGAAGGTGCCTATGGGGCGATCCTGGTTCCGTAGTCCCATACGGCCTCGGGCTATGGCTTTGCCTATCTGGAGGATGGCTTTGTCTTGTCCGATGATCTTGCTCTGCAACTGAGGCACGAGCTGACGCAGTCGTTCCACCTCAGTCTGCTGCAAGCGGGCGGTGGGCACGCCGCTCATGAGTGACACCACCTTGGCTATGTCGTCCTCGGTGACTTCCTGTGGACGCAGCTTCAGACGCTCTAACCACTGGCTGCGGAGCATGTCGCGCTGGGTGGTCAGTAGCCTGATGGTATCGCGTAGTCCTGCGGCCTTTTCGTAGTCTTGTCCTTTGGCGGCGGCGAGTTTTTCCTCGGTGAGGTGGTCTATGGTTTGCTCCAGGTCAATGATTTCTTCCGGTGTCTCGGTTGGTAGAAGGCGGGCACTTGCACCGGCTTCGTCCATGGCATCGATGGCCTTGTCGGGAAGCACCCGGGTGGTCACGTAGCGTGCTGTGAGTTCTACACAAGCCTTGAGGGCTTCAGGCGTATATTTTACGTGGTGATGCTCCTCATAGCGTGTGCTCAGGCGTTGCAGGATGACCTCGGTCTCTTCTACGCTGGTAGGTTGCACCAGTATCTTCTGGAAGCGTCGGTCGAGGGCGGCATCCTTCTCAATGCTTTTCTTAAACTCTCCGGTAGATGTTGCCCCGATACACTGTACTTCGCCGCGAGCCAGGGCGGGTTTCAGCATGTTGGCGGCGTCCATGGAGCCGGGCGCGGAGCCGGCGCCGATGATGGTATGTATCTCGTCGATGAAGAGGATGACCTCTTTGTGTTCCTGCAACTCTTGGAGCAGACGGCGTATGCGCTCTTCAAATTGTCCGCGATACTGGGTGCCGGCCACGAGCGAGGGCATGTTGAGCGCTATCAGCTTCTTGTCTAAGAGCACGGGCGGCACCTGGCGGGAGGCAATCTTTTGGGCGAGTCCCTCGACTATGGCGCTTTTGCCCACTCCCGGTTCACCGATGAGCAAGGGGTTGTTCTTCTTCCTGCGGCAGAGTATCTGGATGACACGCTGCGTTTCGTCTTCCCGTCCCACCACCGGATCAATAGCGCCTAAGCGTGCCAGTTCCGTGAGGTCGGTGCCGTGTCGTTTGAGGGTAGGGGTGTCGTTGTCGCTGCTGCCGCTGTTGTTGGCGGCATGCGTCTCCCGGTCTGTCTGTGCCATCCCCTTGTCTTCGGGGTCGTCAGACTCGGGAAGGATGTTCTCGTCAGCAAAGTCGAAGCTGTCGGAAGGCCGGTCGCAAAGGTGGGTGGCGATTTGGCGGCTGTGTGATATATGGAGGGGAGATAAGGTCATTGTGTGTTGTGCTGGTTGGGGAAATGGAGTAAGCCTATCGGTGAGCCATGGCCCGCTTCATTCTCTTCTTTCAGAGACAGCTGTGAGGGGCTCGCCTCTATGCACATCGGGCGGGGCAGGGTGTCGCTGAACGTTTAGGCAGTGCAAATATAGTGTAAAAGGGCTTTACTTTCAAAACATTACTATCCGTTTCTTACTCGTTGCGGGCAGCTTCTGAGGCGTCGGGCTTTTCTACTGCCTGTTCTGCGGAGCGTGCATACCCCTGCAATAGCGAGAGAGTCTGCCGGTCGGTGGGATAGATATGGTAAGTGTCCGAACGATGGTTTCTGCCTATCGCTTCGATGGTTGTGTACGTTGCTGTGTCGGCTGTAGGGCTTTCTGCAACTGCCTCGAGCGGCCCTGCTGAAGCATAACAGCCAAGGCTGCAACCTTGTATGCGGCCCTGTGTACCGGCCCTCTCTTTCAGTTTACACAGCATGTAGGTCCAGAATTCCTGCCGTGCCATGCACGTGGTCTCCGGTGCTGTGCCGAAACCGTCGCGTGGGTAGGTGCACAGGCTGATGTATATCGGCTTGTCGTGGAGGGCGCTGAGACGTTGAAGTTCTTCTATCAGTGTGTCGAGGCGGATGTACAGCTGTGCCAGTCCGCCGAACAAGCTGCCTCTGCCCACCATCTTCATCTCCAAGGGTTGTAGCGGGAAGCCTACAGCATCTGTCTTAGTCGTCATCAAAAGGCTCAGGGTGCTGACCATCTTGCTTGTCAGGTCGCGTGTTTCGGGTTGAGTACTGTCGAGGTGTATGGCCGTAAGAATGTGGCGGTAGAAGGCGGTGGCTCTGAGACTGTCAGAGAGCACATTGACGATGTTTCTCATACTGTCGACGTTGGCCGTGAGTGGCAGGCTGATTTCCCAGTCGGGCAGGGTGGGGGCTTGGGGCTCCTTTCCACTATCCCGGTAGTATAGGGAGGCAGTCTCCCTGAGCAAGGAACCGAGGCGTGAGGCTGTGAGACTGATGTCGTGCAACGCGTCCGCCTTTAAGCGTATCACCACCTGGGCTTCCATGTGATGGGAGGCAAGGTTTTTCAGTGTCGCAGCCAGGGCTGTGGCGCTGTGTTGCATAGACTGCTTACTGCATGCAGAGGCGTTGTCGAGTGAGGTGGATGCGGGTGGCAGGACGAAGCGTATGGCGCTTATCCCGTTGTCCCTGAGCAGGGCGAGGTGGTCTGTGGCAGCATTCTCCGCCGTTTCCGGTGAAGCGGGGCTTGTCTGGAGTATCTCGGGATAGGATACACCAATCCATGGCAGCGTCTGCGCAGGTTGGGCCGCCAGCCGGGATGGAAGCATGAGTATGAAAGTGAGGAATGCAAGGCAGATATGGCGCATGGTGAAGTGGTTTTGTGTCCTTTCAAGCCGGGCTCGTAGCGTGGGCCAGCTTTTGTCAATAGCTTCTCTTGAAAGCGCGGTCCATCTCGCGGCGGTCCTGCTTGTCTTTCAGGGTGGCCCGCTTGTCATACTCCTTTTTACCGCGACACAAGGCTATTTCCACCTTCGCCAGACCCTTTTCGCTGAGAAATATCTTTAAGGGTACGATGCTGAAGCCCGGTTGGCGTGTGTCATCAGCCAGATGGCGTATCTCGCGGCGGTTGAGCAGCAGTTTGCGGTCGCGTCGCGCCGAGTGGTTGTTGTATGAACCGAATTCGTACTCGGCGATGTAGGAGTTCTTCATCCACATCTCGCCGTCGTGTATGTAGCAGAAAGTGTCCACGAGACTGGCTTTCCCTGCGCGTATGCTCTTGATTTCGGTGCCGGTCAGTACGATGCCGGCGGTATAGCGGTCTATGATGAGATAGTCGTTCTGGGCTCGCTTGTTCTTAATCTGTATGGAGGCCTGTTTGAGTATCTTCTTGTTCATAAGGTTAGGCATGGGGTTATAGGGGTGAAGCGTCTACGCAATGCACAAACGTAGAAAGCTCGTTCAGGGTGTAGTCTGCGATGAAAGCGGTAATATCTTCTTCTTCTGTGATGAAGGCATCGTCCACCTCGTCGAAGGCTTCGAAGCGTTCGTAGAGTGCCATAAATTCTTCGTCGGTCATGGGCTGCTCTATCTCGTTGCCGTATCTCTCGTACAGCTTCTGGGCTTTGTAGACGAGTTTGGAGAACTCCTTCAGTCCTATCAGACGCATAGCCTTGGCGAAGGGGTTGCAGAAGAATAGGGGGCCGTAGCCGTTGTGTATGAGTTGTATGAAACCGCCATCCATGACCTCCTCGCGCAGTATGTGGTAGGCCCACAGCGTCACTTGCATGCCATTGAGGCGCTCTAAGGCCGCTGCATCCAACCGGTCGCTACATAGAGAGGAGATGCGGCCGACGATGAGGTCCAACACTTCGTCGGGACCGTGGCTTTCGGCCTCGTGCAGTTCGTGGGCATATACGATGGGCAGATTATCAGGCGCTGTGGGGGATATGTCTGTCTGGTTCATAAACATTAGTGGGGTAGAAGATGGGGAGGAGGGGTTAGGGGTGAAAATCTCACTGAAGGGTAAAGACACGCACCTTGCGCTTTTTCACTTTGCCGCCATCGGCGCGGGTAATGGCCGTAGGTATCCATTCGCGTTTCACAGCTACCAAGCTATGGTCGGCCGCTATTTCGATAAGGCCCACCGCATCGGCCTGAAGGTCTGCACTGCGGCAAAAAAAGCCCACAAGGTCGCCCTTGCTTATTTTATCGCGTTTGCCGCCACTCACATAGAGCAGACCGTAGGGTGCCGGCTGTGGCGATGTGGCGGATGGTGGTTCAGGAAGGTTGGTCGCCGGTATCGTCCGGAAGGGGAAGGGCACGGCGGTTTCACTGATCTCTGAAGGTGTAACCAGCAGATATACCGTGCCTGTGGCATCAAAACGGGCTGTGCGGCCACAGCGGTGGGTGAAGTCTTCCTGGCTCTCCGGTGCGTCGTAGTGTATGACAGAAGCTACGTGTTCAAAGTCTAAACCTCTTGCACCCAGGTCTGTACATATCATTGTTAGAGTAGATTTTGAGCGGAAGGCAAAGAGGGCGCTCTGGCGTCGTTCCTGGGCGAGACCGCCGTGGTAGCAGACGACACTGTGACCCTTCGCTTTCAAGTAGGCGTATAGGTCATCGGCTGTGGCGCGTTGTCCCACAAAGACGAGACTTTGTTTGTCTTCAAGCGTCAATAAAAGTCGATGGATCAGGGCTTTTTTCTGTTTTTCTTCCACGGCAATGCCGGTAATCTCCATGCGTCCCAGCACCTCGCGTTGTGCCTCAAGGAAGTTCAGCGTGTACCATTCTGTCATGGCGCGGGCCGCAAAACGGGGCAGTGGGTGAAGCTCCGTGGCCGACGTGAGCCAAAGCCGGCTAACTGCCGGTACGGAAGCTACTATGTCGCCCATTTCATCGTGAAAACCCAAGGACAGACATTTGTCAAACTCATCAATTACGAGCAAGCGCACCGTTTCTCCGGAGAGTGAGCCTGCACGCAGATGGTCGGTCAGACGGCCTGGGGTGGCAAAGACCACTTGCACCGGGCGTCCTTGGAGCGTCCGTTGCTCTTCGGCCACCGATCGACCACCATGCAGAGCTACTGAGGCTATCGGCGTCTGCATTTGCTTTATGACTTGAAGGTGCTGACGGGCCAATTCGCGTGTGGGCGTTATAACCACAGCCTGCAGTGTGGGGCTTGAAGCGTCGACAGCCTCAATCAGTGGCAGCATGAAGGCCACTGTCTTGCCACTGCCGGTGGGAGCTAACAACATCAGCCCACCTTCGCGCGGGGAGGCTTCCCAGAAAGCGGTCTGTGTGGCCACCGGGCTGCTGATGCCTATGCGCGAAAGATAAAGGGCGTAGTTTGACAACATATCTGTAAGTTCCGCGGCCGTGGGGGTGGGCCGGATGTGCTATTTCAGGCTACAAAAGTACAATTATTTGGCGAGCCTACGGCGGCCGGCTCTTCATTACATGCTTCCGGCCGGGGTTAAATCGCCTTATTCGACCATTTTGGCCTATGTTCATAGCCTTTTGATGTATTGATATAAGGTCCATTCTTACCCATCACTATCGCCGTGTGCCTTGGTTATTTGCTGACGATGGAAACAGAGGATCCTGAAAATAGATAAGAGACTATTAGTCGATGAATACGCGTTATTTGAGCCATTGTCATTGCCCTTTCACCCATTCGGTACGTTACAGTCTGCCTCCCCTACCATGTGGAGTGCATTTCCGCTGTGTCTCCCCGTACATGTGGCTATTGTCGACCGCTTGGTGTACGCTCGTCGCCTGCTTGGTGTACACTCGTCGCCTGCTTGGTGTACACTCGTCGCCTGCTTGGTGTACGCTCGTCGCCTGCTTGGTGTACACTCGTCGCCTGATTGGTGTACGCTCGTCTTCAATATGAACGACGATGGCCGGGTGTATATCCAAGAACGGGCGGCTGTACACCCCCTTCTGGCTCGTTGCGGATGGATTTCGGCAATATTTCCCGCTAGGATGCGGTCACCATGCATTCCGCGAACGTCCGTTAAGGTGGAGATGAAGAGAGTGCAGGCAGGAAGATCGTAGCCTATATTTAGCAAAAAAGTAGCTTATCCTTAAAAACTCTGAAATAAGGCTTTGCGGTATGAGGTGCATATATTATTTTTGCTGAGCGTATCACAATCGGGTCATTCCTATGAAGCGGCCGGGCGTGAAGTATGCAGCCGAGAGCCGAGGCTCTCCCATCAATTTGTCCATCCATTTTCGAAATACTACCTTCCGCCTCAACCGGAGGGCATTATTAACTAACAAATCTCAGACATGGACTTCTTTTATTTAGGAATATTGGTATTCCTAATAGTGCTGGCGGTGTTTGACCTCAGTGTAGGCGTGGCCAACGATGCAGTAAACTTTCTGAGCCCTGCAGTAGGTGCCAAAGCCGCCAAGTTCCGTATCATACTCCTTGTAGCCGCCATAGGCATCTTTGTAGGCGCGAGCACATCGAGTGGCATGATGGACATTGCCCGCCACGGCATTCTCAACCCTGTGTACTACACGTTAGACGATGTGATGTGCGTCTTCCTGGCCGTAGCAGCCACCGATGTCATCTTGTTAGACATTTTCAATACCCTCGGCATGCCCACCTCGACCACCGTCTCCATGGTCTTCGGTTTGCTGGGAGGCAGTACGGCGTTGGCTCTCTCCAAGATTATGGGTAGCGGGCTCACTTATGCCGATTTAATCAATACGGACAAGGCGCTGAGTGTCATCATCGGTATCTTCCTGTCCGTGGCCATCGCCTTTGTGGTAGGTTTGGTGGTGATGTGGATTACCCGCGTGGTCTTCACGTTCGAGTACCGCAAGCATCTGCGCTACAGCGTAGCCATCTTCGGCGGTATCGGTGTGACGAGCATCTTCTACTTCCTCTTAGTGAGCGGGTTAAAGAACAGCAGCCTGCTCGGCTACATAGGGTGGACGCCCGCGTGGATAGACAGCCATAAGCTGGCCATCCTGCTGACGAGTTTCGTGGGCTTCACGCTCTTGATGGAGGTGCTTCACCTGCTGAAGGTCAACATTTTCAGAATAGTCGTGCTCTTCGGTACGTTCGCCTTAGCCATGGCATTCGCCGGCAATGACCTTGTAAACTTCATCGGTACGCCGCTGGCTGGTTTGGAGTCGTTCTTAGACTTTACGGCCAATGGAGCCGGCCAGCGTGCCGACCACTATATAGTAAGTGTTCTGGCCGGTGAGAGTACGCTGCCCGGCAAGCAATGGTTCTTGATAGGCGCCGGCATCATCATGACCACCGCCATCTGCACCTCGAAGAAGGCGCATAAGGTGGTAGAGACCACTGTCAACCTCTCGCGTCAAGACGAAGGTGAAGAAGTGTTCAGTTCGTCGAGGATAGCAAGACGCACTGTGCGTGGCGTGCTAAACATTACCTCAGCAGTGGGCCGCTTCGTGCCGGCCTGCGTGGCGCGATGGATAGACAAGCGCTTCGATAACGAGGATGTCATTCTCGAAGAAGGCGCTGCCTTCGACGAAGTGCGTGCCGCTGTCAACCTCGTGCTGGCCGGCCTTCTCATTGTCATAGGTACAACCTTCCAACTCCCCCTCTCCACTACTTATGTGGCCTTCATGGTGGCCATGGGTTCGTCGTTAGCTGACCGCGCATGGGGTCGTGAGACTGCGGTGTACCGCATCACCGGCGTTATCTCCGTCATCGGCGGATGGTTTATTACCGCAGGAGCAGCGCTCATTGTGAGCTTCCTCATTGCCACACTCAACCATTGGGGCGGACTGGTGGCAATGGTATTCGTGGTATGTACCGTGGCCGCTGTCATCATCAACAACAACCGCAAATTCAAGCAGAAGGCTTCAGAAGAGAATGTCGATACCCTCTTCAGGCAGATTGTACGCACCCACGATAAGGCGAAGGTCTGGGAACTGCTATTGGAGCATGTGCGTAATACACAAGGCAATGCCCTGGTCTTCACTCGCGAAACCTTCCGACACATCACACAAGGCCTCATGCACGACAACATGAAAGAGCTACGTGCAGCCACCGGCGCCATCGACGAGGAGAAGAGTACCTGGAAGCGTTACCGCAGAAAGGAAATCCTAGGTATGCGCAAGATAGACTACATGCAGGCTGTCGAGAAAAATACCTGGTTCCATTTAGGGTGTAACAGCATCACGCAGATAATATATGGCCTGAAACGTATGTTGGAGCCCTGCTTAGAGCACGTGGACAACAACTTCTCGCCCATGCCTCAGAGCTACATTGACGAGCTTATCCCTGTATGCAACGACGTGGACCGTTTCCTGGAAAGAGCACATCAGATGATTACCACCGGCAACTTCGACAACGTGGACGAGTTGCTCGTGGAAGGCAATGCCATCAAGAGCCGTATCTCACAGATACGCCATCAACAACAAGACCGCATACAACGCGAGGAAAGCAATATCAAAATTGGTTTGCTCTATCTCTCTACACTCCAAGAGACCCAGGAGTTGATGAGCATAGCCCGCCACCTCGTCAGAGCCTCCAAGCGTTTGCAACTTCAGTAGCCGGAGACGAGGCACTGACTTTGAGATATGACAAAGATGAGGGGAACGCCGCCATAAGGCTTCCCCTCATTCACATACTAACCTCTGCCACTTTACTATCCATACGATATGACCATCCAACCTGTAGCCCCATTTGGCGGCGATGCTTTCGAAGATACTTTTGCACCGAAGCCCTCTCAGGGAGAAGGCTCACTGCGTCTTGACCTTACGACCTCTCCCTTCAATGCCCCGCTCAACGCCTATCCTGATGCTGAGGCACTTTCGCTCAAGCAAGAGTGGGGGCGCCACGAAGGCATTCCCCCACAGTGTATCTGCTTCTGTCATGGTACGGAGACAGCGCTTGATTGGGCGCTGCGCATATATTGTAAGGCCGGGCGTGATAACCTCGTGACCACAAACCCCTCACGGTCGGTCTACGAGCGGAGGGCAAGACTGCATCGCGTAGACTGCCGCTTTGCCGCCTTAGACACTGAGAGCTTTGCCTTACGGCCTCAAGGGTTGATGCACGTGGCCGATGCACAGACACGCCTTTTCATTGTGACTTCGCCGGGATCGCCCACTGGGGTAACGGTGAAGCTCGACGACATCGAGGCTTTGCTGAAGACGAGGAAGCAGATGGTTATTGTAGACGAGGCATATATAGACTTCCAGCCTAAGGATACGGCCCTGCCCCTGCTGAACCGCTACGACAACCTTATCATCCTGCGTTCCTTCTCACATGCCTGGGCGGCTGCCGCGCTCAGGTTGACTGCCGTAGTGGCTCACCCGGATGTCATTAAACTTTTTGAGCAAGCTCTGCCGGACTTTCCGCTAAGCAGTCCCGTGCTAAAGGAGGCCATGAAGCTCTGTAAGATGCGCCTGGACGTAGATCGTTGGAGCCGTCGTGTGGTTGAAGAACGCGTGAGACTTCAGCTGGCGCTAAAAGATATTCCAGGGTGCTTGAAGGTATATCCCTCTGCAGCCAACTTTCTATTGACGCGTTGGTCAGATGCAGACTATGTAGCAGAACGCCTTGCCGATGAGGGGATTATGGTGCGGCGTTTCAAGGGGCATACGTCGTTGAGTGACTGCCTCCGCTTCACGGTAGGGCTGCCTACGGACAATTCACGTTTGCTTGGAGCTCTGCGACGGCTCGAGTATGGTCAGTGAGATGCAGTTGCAGCCCTCTAAAGTTTGTCAGCATTGATTTACGACCGACTATACATTGACCGATATGTGTGTCGCTATCATATAAAACAAGCCTCCATGAACTTTTGCTGGTTCATGGAGGCTTGTGGATAGATAGGAGTGGAGTTACCGCTGCATACCCCACCGGGCTGGCGCGGTGCAGCGTGTGCCAATGAGTGGTAGGTGGTAGGCTTTACCCTTTCAGAGTATCGAGCGTACGTTTGAGCGTTTCGATTTTGCTGAGAGCATCCTGCTCCTTCTTGCGTTCGAGTTCCACGACAGCCTGCGGTGCGCCTGACACGAAACGCTCGTTGGAGAGTTTCTTACGTACACCGGCAAGGAAGCCTTCAAGGTGTTTGAGTTCAGCCTCAGCCTTGGCAATCTCAGCCTCGGCATCAACCAAACCACCAAGAGGTACAGCAAATTCGGTAGTCCCTATCATGAAGGCGCTGACGCCATTGCCCTTTGCGCTGACTTCTTCCACGCCATCAATGCCGGCCATCTTGCAGAGCAGACTGACGGCTTCAGGCACAGGATTTGGACCCACGACTTGCAGATGGAGCACCTCACGTTGTGGAAGTCCTTTGGAATTGCGGATGCCACGTACGGCAGTGGCTATGCTACGCACCATGTCCATACGTTCAATCAGGAGATTGTCACCCGGAGCAGGCTTCGCTATGCGTTGTGGGCTTACCATAATGCTCTCACCCTCCTGACGAGGGGCCAATTGTTGCCAAAGTTCTTCGGTGATGAAGGGCATGAAGGGGTGAAGCAGGTGGAGCAAGTGGTCGAAGAATTGTAAGGTCTTCTGGCGGGTGGCAGCGTCAATGGGCTGTCCGTAAGCCGGCTTTACAAGTTCAAGATACCAGGCTGAGAAGTCATCCCAGAAGAGGTGGTACACCTCCATGAGGGCTTCACTCAGACGATATTTAGAGTATAGGTCGGCAATGACCGCAGCACGCTCGCGTAGTTTGGCATCAAACCATCTGATGGCCTCGGCAGCCTCGTCACTTTGTGCTGTCTCTGCGCCCTGCCAGCCGTCGACGAGGCGGAAGGCATTCCATATCTTGTTGCAGAAATTTCGTCCTTGTTCACAGAGAGCTTCATCGAAGAGGATGTCGTTACCGGCAGGAGCAGCGAGCATCATACCCATGCGCACGCCGTCGGCTCCGTAGCGGTCGATGAGGACGAGAGGGTCGGGCGAGTTGCCAAGCGACTTAGACATCTTACGGCCCAGCTTGTCGCGAACTATGCCTGTAAAGTAAACGTTGCGGAAAGGCATCCGGCCAGTGTATTCATAGCCAGCCATAATCATGCGGGCTACCCAGAAGAAGATGATGTCGGGGCCGGTGACGAGATCGGCTGTGGGGTAATAATACCTAAACTCTTCGTTCTGAGGCTCACTGATACCCTTGAAGAGTGAAATGGGCCACAGCCATGAGGAGAACCAGGTGTCAAGCGCGTCTTCGTCTTGGCGGAGGTCACCGGGCTGCAACTCTTGGTTGCCCGTCTGCTCACGCGCCAAGGTAAGGGCCTCTTCGGGAGTTTCGGCTACCACATAGCCGCCTTCAGGTAGGTAGTAGACAGGGATGCGATGCCCCCACCATAGCTGGCGAGAGATGCACCAATCTTTGATATTCTCTAACCAGTGGCGGTAAGTGTTCTTGTATTTCGCGGGATAGAACTTGATGTCATCATTCATCACCGGAGCAAGCGCGAGATCGGCGAAGTGCTTCATCTTGAGGAACCACTGCATGGAGAGCTTAGGTTCGATGGGTACACCGGTGCGTTCAGAGCAGCCTATCTTGTTGTCATAGTCTTCAATACGCTCCATAAGGCCGGCAGCCTCCATGTCAAGGGCAATCTGACGGCGTACTTCGAAGCGGTCTTGCCCCACGTACATGCCGGCCTCCTCACTGAGGGTGGCGTCGTCATTGAAAATATCAATGGCTTTGAGGTTATATTTCTCGCCAAGCATGTAGTCGTTGACATCGTGGGCCGGAGTAACTTTTAAGCAGCCGGTGCCAAAATTGATGTCTACATAGTCGTCCTCAATTACAGGGATGACGCGGCCTACGAGAGGTACAATGACTTTCTTGCCGCGCAGCCAGTGGTTTTTGGGGTCGGCGGGGTTGATGCACATGGCTACGTCGCCCATGACAGTCTCTGGGCGAGTAGTGGCCACAACGGCGTAGCGTCCACCCTCGTCTTGATGGATAACCTCACCTTCTTCATCTGTAGCGCCAGACCCATCGTCATCGGCTACATAGTACTTCATGTAATAGAGCTTGGTATGCTCCTCCTTATAAACCACTTCCTCGTCGGAGAGGGCCGTCTTGGCCTTGGGGTCCCAATTCACCATGCGGACGGCGCGGTAGATAAGCCCTTTGCGATAAAGGTCGACGAAGACATGGATAACACTCTTTGAACGCTCCTCGTCCATGGTAAAGGCCGTGCGGTCCCAGTCGCAGGAGGCGCCCAAGCGGCGTAGCTGACGGAGAATGATACCGCCGTGTTCGTCAGTCCATTCCCACGCGTGCTTGAGGAAATCCTCGCGAGTGAGGTCGGCTTTCTTGATGCCGTTCTCTGCCAGTCGGGCCACTACCTTTGCTTCCGTAGCGATGGAGGCGTGGTCGGTGCCGGGCACCCAGCAGGCATTCTTCCCTTCCATCCGAGCGTGACGCACGAGGATGTCTTGTATGGTCTCGTTGAGCATGTGTCCCATGTGTAGGACGCCGGTCACGTTAGGGGGAGGTATGACCACGGTATAGGGGGTACGTTGGTCGGGCTTGGAAGAGAACAGTTGGTGGTCTGACCAATATTGGTACCACTTTCCTTCTACGTCTTCAGGACTGTAAGTCTTTTGGAGTTGCATAGTAATATATATGATGTAGATATTTGTCTGTAGATATGAAGTCAGCGTTTGTTCTTGCGCTTGACCGAAAACAGGTAGGCCAGCTTGACAATGATAGTGGAGTGATTAGAACGTGCAAAGACATCGGCCTTGGAATTATTGTAGATATCGCCAAGGCCATAGTAGTAACGTCCTTCAAGGTCGAAGTGACCGATTCGGGTGCTTAGCTCGATGCCAAGGCCGCCGGTAATACCATAATCGAAACGGCGGTCAATGGCCATGGCGTACTGAGCGTACAAGCCGTTGGGGCGATCGGGCATGCCCTCTGCATTGAGGGTAAACTGGCTACTGGAGGATTTCTCGCTGAAGCAGTAACCGAGTTGCGGGCCTGCAATAAAATATCCCATGAAACCTCGTTCCTCTCGTCCCCAACCTAATCGGGCCAACAAGGGAAGCTGGATGTAATGCAGGTGACGACTGTAGGTATCAGGCAATGGCTCGGAGTTGGCGTCAAGCACGTTCTCCTTCCAACCCAGTGCAGTGTAATTGATCTCAACCTGCAACGCACAGACCATGCTAAAATACTTCTCGCTCATGAAGCGCGCTGTGAGGCCAAGTGTAGGAGCTACATGTAAGTTTTGCTTTATCGTAGGGTCGAAGCCTACACTATTCATGGCAACGCCACCACTGACGCCAATCAGTATGTCGCTGCGGGGCTCGCCTATCTGGGCATTCGCCCTAAAGCTAGACATGCAGCCGATAAGCGAGACGCAAAATAGGGATAACGCGTGGCGGGTGAGATGATGTACCATATATATGGTTGAATATATAGCTATTTGACGGAGCATCAACCTAGAGCAGCTGCACATTGAGAGAGTGATGGCAAGCATCTTCGTCCAGCTTATGATGATCGATTTATAGATTTGCTTAATTAGAAGCAGAGAGTTTTGTGATGGAGAGGTCCGGGCGGAAATGAATGAGCCAATAGCTGCTATTGACATAGCCGCCGCTTTCATTGGCAGGGATAAACTGTATCTGGCTTTGCAGTAGATTAGGGTTGGCATAGGGTAGGCCGGTGAGACGCTGAGTGGTGAAGTCATGCCCATATTTTGCCATACCGCTTAGCATGGCTCCGGCGAAGTCATAGCCTAATGGAGCCATACGTGGAGCGCTTGTCAAGAGATTGGTCTTGAACAACTGAGTGTACTCAGTGGTAAATTGAGAGTTGGCAGTAGTATGAGGATAGAAATAAGCCGGTGTCATCAGATAGCAGTCAGCCTTGTGTAAATACAGGCGCTTGTCAGTCTCACTCTCTGCTTGCCAACTCTCATGACCTATAAGGGATACCGGAACGCCGGCGAGGGCCTTTCGAAGGTCTTCACACTTTTGCGCCAAATCTGGGAGTAGAGCAGCTTGGGCAGAGTTTGTAAGTATGTAGACATGGCTTGTCTTTACGCCCTTCAGCTTCTGAGCAAAATCTGTGGCGGTGTGAGTGATGTTCATGGTGCTGTAGTTACGTCCGGCTTTTATCCAAGCAGCCTGAATGGAGGAAGTAAAGGCTGCTCGGTCAGGAGATTGGCAGTTGAGCATTAAAAGATGAGCATCTTTTTTGGTGGTAGCCAATAGAATTTTCTCTGCTAATAGAGACTCGTAGGAGGCAGGTGTGTTGAGCAGGTAGACATTGGAGCGAAGGTTCCCTGCTGGGACTTTTGACGAGAAAGGGATAACGACCTTGCACTTGGCGCCGGCCAAAGCGGTGATAGCATCAAAATGTGACGGATATACCGGGCCTATAATTAGGTCGGGGCTTTCGGTGAGGATGGAGCTGGCCACGTTTGCTATACCCTCATTCAGTGCCGGTTCGGTATATGCATTGACTACGACGTTGAGACCCTTGTCTTTCAGGGGGGCAAGTCCCATTAAGAAACCGCGATAGAACTCGATGCTCCTAAGATGCTCCACGTTTTTCCCAACGAAGGGTAACACGACAGCGACTTTGATGGTGGTCAGACCACAGGGTGGGGGAGTAGAAGCCTCATCCTTGATGGGCACTTGTAACTTGATGCCTTTTTTCAATACGAAACCCTCTTCCTTGATGGCCGGATTGTATTCTTCCAGCTCTTCAATGGTTGTCTGATGGTTCTTGGCAATGCTGTACAGCGTGTCTTTGCGCTTCACCTTATAGGTTATCAGCTTGACCTTAGGCTTGGGGGGGACTTTGGTTTCGCAAGGGGGGATTGTTGGCTCGGGGATACGAAGCTTGCTACCCAACTCTATCAGATTGGGTTGTATGCCAGGATTTAGTGCAAGTATCTGCTCGATGGTTGTACCATAGAAACGGGCGATTTGATACAGGGTCTCGCCAGCTGCCACACGATGGGTGAAAGTCTGGGCTTGCGCACAGATAATGGCCGGCTCAAAAGGGAAGAGCGTTAGCAGGGCGACAAGGCTGAACGATAACAATCTGAAAAAGCTTTTCGTAGGGTACATGATGGATAGAACTTGGGTATGGACTTGAAGATGTATAGACAGCATTCGTGTCCTAAGCCCTGCAAAATTAGCGCTTTCTTGCAAAATAACTCTTAGCTGCCACACGCTAATTCCTATTTATGTAATACTTTTGCGGGTAGACTCAGGCCTCCGTGAATTGAGGCAATAGCGTTTCAGTTTACCCATAGTGGTGTTTGTCTTTAGTCTTCATGTATTATGAACTATATCCGTATCGTTATTCTCCTCCTGTTATCAGCGTTCTTCCTTCCGTCTTCTGCCCAACGAGGTGGCCGTGCTAAGCGACCTGCCCCTCAGCCCGTTATACCCCCTTCAGTATTGATGGAACAATATAAGTTTGCGGAGGCTGCTGAGGCGTATGACAAGGAAATTGCTGAGGCTCTTAGCACAGGGAATGCTGTGGAGGAATTGATGGCAAATAAACAGCGGGCGCTCCTCGGACAGGATATGCTTCGTGCTACAGAAAAGGTTGTGTTTATTGATAGCTTTCGTGTGGCACGTACAGAGTTCTTTAGCTATCTGCAAGAATGCATGACTGATGGCAGCCTTGCTTCTATTGACAAGTACAGAGAGTTCTTGCCCACTAATTTTACACGAGTAGGTCAAGCAACCTATCTCAATGATTTTGGAGACCATCTCTTCTTGACTGCATCTACGGAGTCAGAAGGACAACCTAACTGCCAAGTATATGCTGCTTGGAAAAGCGGCGATGGATGGACAGATTTTGAACCTCTGCCGTGCAGTCAGGAAGAATTGGGGATGAACAAAGACTATCCGTTTCTTATGCCTGATGGAACGACTCTCTATTTCGCAGCAGAGGGACCAGAAAGCCTTGGAGGCTATGACCTTTTTATTACTCGCTACGATACTGAGAGTAAGTCTTTCCTAAAGTCGGAGAACTTGGGTATGCCATACAACTCACCTGCCAATGACTATTTGCTCATCCTCAATGATGAGTATAAGATTGGGCTTCTTGCCTCCGATCGCCGTCAGCCGCAAGATAGTGTTGCTTTCTTTGTATTCATTCCCCCTACCACGAAGGAATATTATGATGAAGAACTCGGCGCGGATACCCTTGTGGCGATTGCGCAACTGAGTAATCTGGAATGTACCCAGCCTGATTTGCAGCAAGTGGCAGATGCGCGTCAGCGATATGCAGCCTTTACTGCACATCAGGTTGATAGTAAAGCCAACTATACCCCACGACGATATGTCATTACCTCAAATATCGTGTACAATAGCCTGCAACAGTTTCGTAATCCCGAAGCAGCCAAGCTCGCTGCACAGGCTGATAGTATGCAGGACAAGATAAAGACTCTGAGTAAGACATACGATAGTCTCCAGCTCAGACGATATAGAAAACTTCCTTCGAATGACTTGCAGTTGGCAGAGACCTATAAAGAACTCACTTCTTTGCGTCGAGAGTATAAGCAACTCTGTAAGGCATATCGGAAGGCAGAGAAATCGTTGTAACTATATATAAATGGTATCCCCTCTTTTCATTAAAGCTCCATGTCTCATATCATACCCCCTTCACAACTTATAATAAACCCAGACGGGTCTATCTTTCATCTACATTTGCGCCCCGAACAGATAGCTGATACTATTCTGCTTGTTGGTGATCCCGGGCGTGTTCCTCTCGTGGCGTCTCACTTTTCAGACATAGAGTGCGAGGTCGCCAGCCGTGAGTTTCACACAATCACAGGTCATTATCATCATCATCGTGTGACAGTCCTTTCAACAGGTATAGGTTGTGACAATATAGACATTGTTCTTAACGAACTTGACGCTCTTGCTAATGTTGACTTTGCCACGCGCACTGTTAATCCTCAATTCAAGCAACTTACCATCGTACGAATTGGAACTTGTGGCGGGCTTCAGCCACAAACTCCCTTAGGCACTTATGTGGCTTCGCAGTATAGCATCGGGTTCGATGGGCTTCTTAATTTCTATGGCCGTCGGAATGTAGTCTGTCACCTTGATATAGAGGCAGCGTTCCTCCGTCACATGGGTTGGACCGGCAGTCAGTGCATTGCTCATCCTTATGTGGTCCATGCCGATCCATCGCTTTTGGATCAAGTAGCACAGACAGATATGGTTCGTGGTATCACGATAGCCTGTGGCGGCTTTTACGGTCCACAAGGCCGAAGCGTTCGACTGCCACTTGCTGACCCTGAAGCGAACTGCAAGATAGAGGACTTCGTGTGGAATGGCATGAAGATTACCAATTTTGAGATGGAGAGTAGTGCCGTCTCTGGGCTATCATTGCTCATGGGGCATAAGGCTCTTACTTGTTGCATGGTGGTCGCTAACCGCCTTTGCGAAGAGGCTAACCCCAACTATAAGCAAGGTATTGACGGGCTTATACACGTGGTTCTTTCTCGTCTTTTCCAGGGTGACATGGGTTGATGTCGTTCCTGCACTATGTGTCGTAGATTATGGTTTGTAATTAAAAACCCGCGTCGGATAGTTGTGAGATAATTTTAAAAATGTATCTTTGCCACATAAATATCTATTAAAGAACTTATGAACAAGAAACTCTTTGCTCTCCTCCTCACCCTCTGCTTGCTGTCTTCGTGTAAGACCAGAGAGAAGGTGCTCTACTTCCAGGACATTAACTCCCCGGAAACTATACAAGGCATAGCTAAAGCTACGCTTCAGATTGTGCCTGGAGATAAATTGGGTGTGACAATAACCAGTTCCACTACTCCCGAATTAGCGCTCCGCTATAATTTGGCTCAGACCAATTCTTCCAGCTTACAGCAGAATGCGGATAACGTCCGCTACATGGTTGATGAGAATGGATGTATTGACCTTCTTGGTATAGGCCGCGTTGAGGTTGCGGGCTTAACTCGTTCAGAGGCGGCAGATAAGATTCAAAAGATTTTTAGAAGTGGCATTATAAATGATGCAGTGGTTACTGTGGCTACTTATGACCAATATATCACGGTGTTGGGAGATGTGGCTAAACCTGGGCGTGTTGATATTAAGCGTGAGCATCTTACTATCCTTGAAGCCATAGGAGATGCTGGTGACTTGCTTATTACAGGACGTCGTGACAACATCCGCGTCTTCCGTCAGGAAGGTAAGGAGACAAAGGTCTACTTTGTTAATCTCAAGTCAAAGGATATACTCAATTCTCCAGTGTATAATCTCAAGCAGAACGATGTTGTTTATGTGGAGCCCAACCGTTTGAAGATAGGACAATCTACTGCCAACGATAACTCCCTACGTAACGTGTCGGTATGGATATCTATCGCATCGTTCCTTACCACCCTCGGTGTGCTATTATTTAAGTAAAACGTAAACGCTAACATAAAATGCCCCTTTAGTCCCCGCCCTGAAGATAGGGTATATGGGGTCCTCATTTAGAATCTCTTCCATCATTTCAACCAATCTGGGTGCTCTCTATCTATCGTATCCTATCATTCTCAGGCTACAACGTTTCGTCTTGAAGTATCCTTACTCCAACTTCTCATTATCCTATATTTTACTTGGTCTTTTATAATGAGTATTCTTAGGTTGGCAGATTGGTATAAAATGGAAGAGATTCTTTTATTTGTGCCACACGCTCATAAGGAAGAAGCTTATTACGTGGACAATGTTACTCTGACGAGTGAAGGACATTTGATATATTTATCATCAAGTTAGGTATTGCTTTTTCGTTTTTTACTACTTTTGCTACGCAAAAAACAATGACCTGTACCGCATGCCTTCCCCGTTTGATCCTACTTACCAGTCCCATTTTCCTGCTTGCCATATCAAGTTCCCTGCTGAGGCAGAACATCGCAGTGCAGCTTTCTATTTAGCAGCTGAAGAGTATGTGGCTCAGACTTTCCCATGCGATGATTATCTTTTTTCATGGCAACTTGGACGTACCGTTGTCATGGGTCGCAATCAGGTGGCTCACGCAGAGTTTGATCTTGACTTCTGTCGTGAGGAAGGTATAGAGGTGGTGCGTAGGAAAAGTGGAGGTGGTGCGATTTTTGCAGATGAGCGCAATATCATGTGGAGCTTAATTACCGGCGAAGGGGCAGTTGAACCTCTCTTCTCAGACTATGCTCAGACAGTGGCATCTGCATTAACCAAATTGGGCGTAAACGCCAGCGTATCAGGTCGTAATGATATATTGTTAGAGAATGGGGGAAAGGTATGCGGCAATGCATTCTATCACCTGCCGCAACGTAATATTGTACACGGAACGATGCTTTATGACACTGATACCCGTCTCATGGAGGGCGCTTTAACGCCTTCGTCCCAGAAGATGACATCTAAGGGGGTTAAGAGTGTGCGTAGCCGCGTTTCATTGCTAAAAGACTTCCTCCCTTATGGCGTGAGTGAGTTACGTGTCAGGCTCACTACGCTTCTTACAGATAGGGAGATATCATTGACTGCTGATGATGTAGCTGCCATTGAGGAAATCGAACGTGGTTATCATGATCCTGCTTATTTATATGGCTCCTCGTCTCATTCCGATGTGTGTTACGAACGGTATATCCCATCGTGTGGTACCCTTCATGTAGACTTCCGCTTGCAGGGAACTATCATAGAGTCTGTCTCTCTTACGGGCGACTTCTTTGAGATGGCGGATGCCAAGTCTGCCTTCCAGAAGGCCTTCGTTGGCTGTGTGTTCTCGCCCTCTTCTTTGAAGGTTGCTATAACTGACAGTCATCCGGAACGTTCCATTCGTGGACTATCTGAGAATGATTTGCAGCTACTTCTTCAACTTGAACTATAGATATGACCAATGACTCAACGACCCTATAAGATTGATGTATAATCCTCTCACTACGTGCCCCTTGTGGGGGTTAGGGCGTTAAGTGTGACCCACCTCTTCAAATAATATAATCTCTTGACCATCTAATACTAAGTACACTATGTCAGACAAGAAAACATGTCTCTATGACGCCCATGTAGCTCTCGGCGCCAAGATGGAACCCTTCGGCGGTTTCATAATGCCTATTCTCTATACCGATATTGCGGCGGAGCATCGTGCAGTACGCGGAGCCTGCGGAGTATTTGATGTCAGCCACATGGGTGAGGTCCTCATTACGGGCCCTGAAGCTGAGAAGTACGTCCAGTACATCTTCACCAATGACGTGGCAAACGCGCCTATTGGTAAAATCTATTATGGTATGATGCTCCACCCTACGGGGGGCACTGTGGATGACCTCTTGGTCTATAAGATGGCCGATGACGTTTTCTTCCTTGTCATCAATGCTGCGAACATCGACAAAGACGTTGCATGGATGCAGCAACATATCACTTCCTTTGATGCCCACTTAACTAACCAGAGCGACGACTATGGCCAGCTTGCCATTCAAGGCCCTGAGGCAGAGAAGGTCATGCAGGAAGTTCTTCACCTGCCTTGTGAAGAATTGGCTTTCTATACCTTTAAGACTCTCACCGTAGATGGAGAAACCCTGATAATCAGTCGCACTGGATATACCGGCGAAGATGGTTTTGAAGTCTATGGATCTCATGATTATATTCAGAAGGCTTGGGCGGCACTTATTGCGTCAAAACGTGCCTTGCCTTGTGGCTTGGGTTGTCGTGATACGCTCCGCTTTGAAGTAGGGCTTCCTCTCTATGGTGACGAACTGACCGATGATATTTCTCCCATAATGGCCGGGCTTGGCATGTTTGTAAAATTAGACAAGGCTGACTTCATTGGCAAGGAGGCTGTGGCTAAGCAGAAGGCTGAGGGGGTAACCCGCAAGGTCGTTGGCATCGAGCTGGAAGGACGTGCCATTCCTCGCCACGGCTATGACGTTGAGGTTGACGGGCAAGTGATAGGCGCTGTCACCACCGGGTATAACTCCATATCCACCGGCAAGAGTGTCTGCATGGCGCTTATAGATGCAGCCTATGCCAAGCTGGGTACGCCGGTGCAGGTCCGTATTCACCGCAAGTTACACCAGGGTGTGGTTACCAAGAAACGTTTCTACGACAAGCATTATAAGAAGTAAGAGGCTCACGTCCCCTTCTAAGGGCTGCCTCATGTTGCTGTCTTCACACTCAACACCTGATATTCCTCTTCGGTCTCTTCTTGAGTAGAAGCAGCATCTATCTAATCTATATCCATTTAGTATCACAGAAAATCAACTAACATTTATCCAATCATTATGTCACAAGTTATTGAAGGCCTCTATTACAGTGAGAGCCACGAGTTCGTTAAAGTGGAGGGTGAGTATGGCTACGTAGGTATCACCGACTACGCCCAAGACCAGTTAGGCAATGTGGTATATGTCGATATGCCTGAAGTAGGCGACGACGTGACTGCCGGCGAAGACTTTGGCGCAGTTGAGAGTGTCAAGGCTGCCTCCGATCTGATCTCCCCCGTAAGTGGTGAAGTGGTAGAAGTCAACGAAGCCTTAGAGGATGAGCCTGAACTCATCAACAAAGATGCCTTTGGCAGCTGGATTATCAAGGTGAAACTCTCAGACCCTTCCGAGCTTGACGCCTTGCTTTCCGCAGCCGACTATGGTAAGCTCTGCCAGTAGTCGCAGCTTCATTGTCTCCTCTTAATCATACTTGCCATGAAATACATTCCCCATACGACAGAGGATATTCGCCAGATGCTTGCTGTCATTGGTGTGGACAAAGTAGAGGACCTCTACGCTGAAGTACCCGAGGAGCTGAAGCTGAAACAGCCGCTTGGCATTCCTTCCGCTCAGAGTGAGATAGAGGTACGTCGCATTGTAGGTGAGATGGCCGCCCAGAACAAGGTGCTTGTCCCCTTTGCCGGTGCAGGTTCTTACGACCACTACACCCCCTCCCTGATCCCCTACATTACTTCTCGCAGCGAGTTCTCCACTTCGTACACCCCCTATCAGGCTGAAATATCACAGGGTACGCTGGCTTACATCTTTGAGTATCAGACTATGATGGCCCGACTTACGGGCATGGACATCTCTAATGCTTCCATGTATGACGGGGCTACAGCCACGGCTGAAGCGATGCTTATGATGGTGGCTGCTTCTAAACGCAGGAAGAAAGTGCTGGTGTCATCCACCCTTCTGCCGGAGGTTAGGCAGGTGGTGCAGACGTATGCCCATTACCATGGAGTAGAGGTGCATGTCATAGGCCATCAAGATGGCGTTACCGACCGTGCTGAGATAACCGCTGCTCTCAGCGGGGGCGACGTAGCCGGCGTCATTGTGGCGCAGCCCAACCGCTTCGGCATTGTGGAAGACCTTACCGGGCTTGCCGATGAGGTTCATGCTGCCGGGGCTCTTCTCGCTGTCAATGCCGTGGCCTCTACGTTGGCCGTTTTGCGGAGTCCAGGCGAGTGGGGTGCCGACATAGCCTGTGGCGATGCCCAAAGTCTCGGACTACCTCTCAACTTCGGTGGCCCATATATTGGCTACATGTGTGTCAAGAAGGCGTTGGTGCGCAAGATGCCCGGGCGCCTCGTAGGCGAAACCACCGATGCAGATGGTAGGCGCTGCTTCGTGCTCACCATGCAGGCTCGTGAGCAGCATATCCGTCGTGAAAAGGCCACCTCCAATATATGCACTGCACAGGGCATCATGTGTCTGTGGGTAGCTATCTACCTTTCGCTCATGGGGCCGGAGGGGCTGAAGGAGGTGAACGACCAGTCTTACGCGGCTGCCCATAGCCTTCACGATGCTTTGGTGAATACCGGTCTCTTTGCTGAAGCCTTTCCCGGAAAGCCCTTCGTCAATGAGTTTACCCTTCGTTTCCTTGGCGAGGAGGGCGTCCCCGCGCTCCGTCAGCGCATGGCGAAGGCCGGCTTCCTGGCCGGTGTCGTCACAGAGGGCGAGCCAGATTGTATCACCTTCGCCGCCACCGAGCGTCGCACTCCAGACGAGGTTCAGCGCTTCCTCCGGCTTATACAGCAATAACCCTTCGGTTCTTACGCCGTTTTCTACCTGCCGGCCATAGGGCGTTCTTCCCGTAGGGCCGGTTCTCAGAAAACGCCATGACTTCACAATTACGCCAACCATGAACAGCACACATTATTCCCCCTTGATATTTGAGCTATCGCGTCCCGGCCGTAAGGGTTATTCGCTGCCCGCCTCTCCTTGGGGCGATGCCTTTAGCGTGGACGGGCTGCCTCAGACTTTGAAACGCACCGCGCCGCTCTCTCTGCTCCCTGAGGCTGACGAACTCACCGTGGCCCGCCACTATACCAATATGAGTAACAACAATTTTGGTGTAGACACAGGCTTCTATCCCTTAGGCAGTTGTACCATGAAGTATAATCCCAAAATCAATGAGGAGCTGGCAGCTCTCCCGGCCTTCACTGAGTTACATCCTGCCCAGGACGATGATTGCTCCCAAGGTTCACTCCGCTTGTACGATGAGCTTCAGAAAGCTCTCTCAGAGATTGGAGGAATGAGCCGCTTCACCCTCAATCCTTATGCCGGCGCCCACGGCGAACTTACCGGCTTGATGCTCATACGCGCCTACCATCTTGACCGAGGCGACACCAAGCGCACCAAGATACTCATACCCGACACCGCCCATGGCACCAATCCCGCTTCCGCAGCCGTATGTGGCCTGCAAGTGGTAGAGGTGAAGAGCACCCCGCAAGGCACTGTCGATCTCGACTCTCTCAGTGAGCTTCTCGGCGACGACGTGGCGGGCATGATGATGACCAACCCCAACACCCTCGGCCTTTTCGAGACACAGATACCTGCCATCTCCAAGATGGTACATGCCTGTGGCGGCCTCATGTACTACGATGGTGCCAACCTCAACCCCTGTCTCGGCGTCTGCCGCCCCGGCGATATGGGCTTTGATGTCATGCACATCAACCTACATAAGACCTTCTCCACCCCTCATGGCGGCGGCGGTCCCGGCGCAGGCCCGGTAGGTGTTCGTGCCGGTCTGGAGTGCTACCTGCCTAATCCTCAGGTGGAGTTCGACGCTGCGACCGGCCTCTATCGGCAGGTGTTCAACCCCAAGGGTCTCGGTCAGATTACTCCCCACCTGGGTAACTTCGCCATCCTGATACGAGCCTACGCCTACATCCTCTCGCTCGGCAGCGAAGGCATGGCAGAAGCCGGCACCATGGCTGTACTCAATGCCAACTACATTCGTGAACGTCTGAAAGACTTCTACGACCTGCCCATCGACGACGTGCCTTGCAAGCATGAGTTTGTGTTCGACGGACTGCGCGAGGAGTATGGAGGCGCTCACCATGATGCCTCGCACATCCGCACCTTAGAAGTAGCCAAACGCCTACTTGACTTCGGCTTCCATGCACCTACTATCTACTTCCCGTTGCTCTACCATGAAGCCATGATGATAGAGCCCACCGAGACCGAAAGCCTCGAAACCCTCGACCGCTTTATTGAGGTTATGAAGCAGATAGCCAAGGAGGCCCACGACACACCGGAACTCCTTCACACAGCACCGCACACCACTCCCGTGCGCCTGCCCGACGATGTCAAGGCTGTTAAGGACGCCAAGTTTACCTATACGCCTCCTCAGCCACAATAAGTTACTCACTTTCGGAGGGGCTATGCGCTTGCCGCGGCATGGGCATAGCCCCTCCTTTCTTTATCCTCGTTTTCGTTCTATCCTTTCTTATCCTTTCTATGAAACGTATTGTCATTCTGGGCGCCGGCCCGGGCGGATACCCCACTGCCGTCGCTGCTGCCAAAGCCGGGTGTGAGGTTCACCTCATTGACGATGTGTCGAAGCTCGGAGGCACCTGTCTCTGCCAGGGATGCATACCCACCAAGGCTCTCTGCCATACGGCTGAGGTATTACGCCATACAGCCGACGCCGCCGGCTATGGAGTGAAAGCCGACATGTCCACCTTCAGCCTGGCTGCTGCCATCGAACGAAAAGACGGCATCATCTCCCAACTGCAAGCCGGCATACAGGCCTTGCTTAAAGGGGCCGGCGTTCACTTCCATCCCGGTCGGGCTACCTTCCATCCCTCTCAGCCGCGTACCGTCTGCGTGGGCGATGAAACTCTCACGGCTGATGCCGTCATCATTGCCACCGGCTCGCGGCCTCGTCTGCTTCCGGTCGAAGGCGTCGATGCTGAAGGCGTTCTGACTTCCGACACCATCCTCCGTCTCACCGAGCTGCCGCGTCGTCTCTGCGTAGTGGGCGGTGGCGTGATAGGGTTGGAGTTTGCTTCCGTATTCAGCGCCTTCGGTTGCGAGGTTAGCGTGGTGGAATACGGCAGTGAGATCGCCCCGACCTTCGACACCGACATCTCGCGCCGCTTGAAGCCTGCGCTCAAGAAGCAAGGCATCCGCATTGTGACCGATGCCCCGGTCACCGGCATCCACACCTTGCCTGACGGGTCACTTAGTGTGGCCTTCACGCTCAAAGGAAAAGAAGACAGCATCGTGGCCGACAAAGTGTTGATGGCCGTTGGGCGCGAACCTGTCACCGATGGTCTCCAACTCGAAAAGGCCGGCATTGAGGTCGGCAAACGTGGCATCATCGTCGATGAGCATTACCGCACATCCTGCCCCGGCGTCTATGCCATAGGCGACGTCAACGGAGGCATCCAACTGGCCCATGTAGCCACCTTCCAGGGCAAGAAGGCCCTGGCCCACATACTCGGTCACGAGGAGCAGACGGATATGCACATTCTGCCCGCTTGTCTCTATACCCACCCGGAGGCAGCCTCTGTCGGACTGACAGAGAAGGAGGTCAAGGAGCAGGGACGCGAGTTCAGTGTCCGCAAGGCTTTCTATCGGGCCAATGGGCGCGCCTTGACCATGGATGCAGGCATGGAAGGCTTCTTTAAGCTGCTCGTTGGAGCCGACGGCACTTTGCTCGGTGCTCACATCATGGGGCCAGGAGCCTCAGAACTGATACACGAAGCCACGGCGTGGATGAGTTGCAAAGCCACGGTCGAGCACATTCTCCGGACCATTCATGCCCATCCCACGCTCTCTGAAATATACCTCGACGCTGCCGAGGCGTAGAGTAAGGTGTCTTCTGTCGCCCGGACGCAGAGGCGGCATGCTGGCTGTTGCCTTTTCTCTCAAGCCTTGCTGCCTTTACCATAAGCCCCGGGGGCGGCTATAATTGATGTTCCCTCTGATCTGCGACGTTCCTTGATAGGGGCGGACGGCTGTAGACTGATTGTCTGCTGCCGCCCGCCTTTCTTCGTCAGCAGGGGGTAGGGTGGGGCGCTGTCTTCTCCCTGCAGCCTCGGGTCTGTCTGCCTTCGGCCTGCGGGTGCAGGGCCTTCCTTCTTCACCGCCAGTCGACTCTGCGTTTCTCCATGCCTTTTGACTGTCATGGAAGTGGGTTCCGCCGTTGCTGCAAGCATTGCAGTGAGTGGTTTTCGGCCGAAAACAGATGTGGTTCTGGCCGAAAACAGATGTGGTTTCGGTCGAAAACAGATGTGGCGTCGGCCGAAACCACTTGACGGCATGCCTTCCGCGAACAACAAAGCCCTTTCCGCAATTGCCGCCAAGGTGTGGATTTTCGCCTTTAAGCAAGACAAATTTGGTCAAATGCTTGGCCTTTCTACGCCGAAGCCGTAAATTTGCTTCGTAATTGTACAATACCTCTCTTTCAATGCGTCAGATGCCGTTGAGTGAACGTTGTCCGGACGCTTTTATACACCCTGTATATCTCCCCATGTGCGAGGCTTCGTTCCGAAGCCCATGGAATAGTCAGAGCATACACATAGCACATATATCTCCTTACGACATACACAGTTATGAACCACACAGACAGCCTGTTTGCCACCTCCCCCATTGACGGCCGCTATCGCAAGGCCACAGAGTCACTCTCCAAGTATTTCTCTGAATGGGCACTGATGAAATATCGTGTAAAGGTAGAGGTGGAGTACTTCATTGCCCTCTGCGAGGAAGGCATTCCCCAGCTTCAAGGTGTCAGCCCCGAGATTTTCGGGCAGCTCAGAGACCTGTACCGCCACTTCAGCCCGGAGGATGGATTACGCGTCAAGGAGATAGAAGCCGTGACCAATCATGACGTCAAGGCCATCGAGTATTTCATCAAAGAGCGCATTGAGAAGATGGACGCCGGTCTGACACCCTACATGGAGTTTGTTCACTTCGGCCTCACCTCTCAGGACATCAACAATACGTCCTTCCCCATGATGCTGAAGGATGCGCTGGCCGACGTCTATCTGCCTCTGCTCGACGAACTCATTGCCAACCTCGAAGCCAAGGCCGAAGAATGGAGTGGCATACCCATGCTGGCACATACCCACGGCCAGCCGGCTTCACCTACCCGTCTCGGAAAAGAGGTCATGGTCTTTGCCTATCGTCTCAGGCAGCAGGCCGACAGCCTCAGGCAGGTGGAAATCACGGCCAAGTTCGGAGGTGCCACCGGAAACTTCAATGCCCATCATGCTGCCTATCCAGAAAAAGACTGGAAAGACTTTGCCAATCGCTTCGTGGCTGAGAAACTGGGGCTGGTGCGCGAGCAGTATACCACGCAGATTAGCAACTACGACCAGCTGGCCGCCGTGTTCGACGCCATGCGTCGCGTGCAGACCATCGTCATAGACCTCGACCGCGACTTCTGGCAGTATGTCAGCATGGAATACTTCAAGCAGCGTATCAAGGCAGGCGAAGTGGGATCCAGCGCCATGCCCCATAAGGTGAATCCCATCGACTTCGAAAACTCAGAGGGCAACCTCGGTCTGGCCAATGCCCTGCTCGACCACCTCAGCACCAAACTGCCCATCAGCCGCCTGCAGCGCGATTTGACAGACTCCACGGTGATACGAAACATCGGTGTGCCCATGGGACATGCCCTCATTGCTTTCAAGAGCACCCTCAAAGGATTAGACAAGCTCCTTCTCCACGAAGAGAGTATCAGTCACGACCTCGAGCGCAGCGTCATGGTGGTGGCCGAAGGCATTCAGACCATTCTGCGCCGCGAAGGCTATCCCCATCCCTACGAAGCACTCAAACAATTGACCCGTACCAATGAGACCGTCACCATGGAAACCATCAGCCGCTTCATTGATACACTCCAAGTGAGCGACAGTGTCAAGGCTGAGTTGCACGCTATTACTCCGTCTACCTATACAGGTATCTGAAACCCACACAAAACATATCCTGCTCCCCCCGGCCACAGAGTTGAACAGGGGGAAGCCGACTTATCTACAGTACACACATTTTTAGTTACATTATGAACGATTTTTTCGACAACCATGATGCAGAAGGCCGTGAGGGCTATCGTGCATCAAATGATGAAACTTCTGTACACAAGAACCGTCGTCGCTTTAGCCGTAGTGCCGCCCCCTTAGGCAGCAGCAACTACAGCGGACGCAACGGCGTGGCGCGCAAGAGTTTCTATGCCCCTGACGAAACACGCGGCCGATATGGCGAAGGACAAAGTTACGGCGACTATCGCCGCCCGACACGTCCGGCCCGTTTCGGTGGTGGCTACGACCGTCAGGAGAGCGACTTTCACAGAACGCCTCGCAGCCGCTATGACAACCAAGGCTATGCCGGAGGCGGCCACTACGACCGTCCCTATCAGGCCAATGGCGCAGATGGCACAGAGCGCCGTCCGTCTTTCCGTCCTGGCTATCGTGAAGATGGCTACCGCCCTGCACGCCCTGCGTACGGCGAGGCCAGACAGCATCGACAGCCCGCAGGCGGAGGATTTAACCGCAAGCGTACAGCCCCGAAGCCTTTCAAGCGTCGCATTGAATATGCCGAACAACCTTTCGACCCCAACGAACCTATCCGTCTTAACAAGTTTCTCTCCAATGCCGGTGTATGCTCCCGTCGCGATGCCGACAAGTATATCGAGGCCGGTGTGGTCAAAGTCAACGGTCAGGTGGTGACAGAACTTGGCGTAAGAGTGTTGCGCACAGATGAGGTCACCTTTCACGATGCACCCGTGCGACCCGAGAAGAAGGTATATGTGCTCCTCAACAAACCTAAGGGCTATGTAACCACCAGCGAGGACCCGCAAAACCGCAAGACGGTCATGGACCTCGTCAAAGGGGCTTGCCTGGAACGCATCTATCCCGTAGGGCGCCTTGACCGCAACACAACAGGCGTGCTCCTGCTGACGAATGACGGCGAACTGGCTTCGCGCCTCACTCACCCCAAGTTTTTTAAGAAGAAAGTATATCACGTCACCACCGACCAGAATGTCAGTGCCGCCGATATAGCCCGGATAGCCAATGGCATAACCTTAGAAGACGGCGATATACATGCCGACGCCATAGAGTACGCCCATCCCACCGACAAGAAGCAGATAGGCATCGAGATACACAGCGGAAAGAACCGCATTGTACGCCGCATCTTCGAGAGCCTCGGCTACAAGGTGACAAAACTCGACCGAGTGCTCTTCGCAGGCCTCACCAAGAAAAATGTAAGACGCGGCGACTGGCGCTACCTCACTGAGAAAGAGGTCAACATGCTGCGCATGGGCGCTTTTGAGTAACCCGACATCTCATTGAAGCCTCGCCGGAAGCTTCCAAATATATTATATGTATACCACGACTATGAAACGTACTATCATAAAAGACCTGCTCCGCACCACAGACTATGGAGCTCACGCCCTCGTCAAGGGCTGGGTGCGCACCCACCGCAGTAGCAAGTCTGTCCACTTCATTGCCCTCAACGACGGCAGCACCATCAAGAATGTGCAGGTGGTGGCCGATGTGGAGAAGTTTGATGCCGACCTGCTGAAGCAGATTACCACCGGTGCCTGCCTCAGTGTAGAAGGCCTCATAGTAGAAAGCCCGGGCGCCGGACAGAGTGTAGAACTGCAGGCAACGAAGATAGACATCCTCGGAGCCTGTGGCGATGACTATCCCATGCAGAAGAAGGGACAGACCTTCGAATACATGAGAACCCACGCCCATCTCCGTCTGCGCACCAATACCTTCGGGGCTGTTTTCCGCATACGCCACAACCTGGCCTATGCCATCCATAACTACTTCCACGAACATGGCTTCTTCTACTTCCACACCCCCATCATCACTGGGTCAGACTGTGAAGGAGCTGGCCAGATGTTCCAGGTGACAACCCAGAACCTCGCCGACCTCAAAAAGGACGAGCAGGGCAATGTAGACTTCTCGGATGACTTCTTCGGTAAGCCCACCTCACTCACCGTGAGCGGTCAGCTCGAAGGCGAGCTGGGAGCAACAGCCCTCGGAGGCATCTATACTTTTGGGCCTACCTTCCGTGCCGAAAACTCTAATACTCCGCGCCATCTGGCTGAGTTCTGGATGATTGAGCCCGAGATAGCCTTCTACGATATCAACGACAATATGGATCTCGCAGAGGACTTCATCAAGTATTGCATACGCTGGGCGCTTGAGCATTGCGCTGACGATTTGGAGTTCCTCAACAAGATGATAGACAAGACGCTCCTCGACCGTCTTCATTTCGTGGTAGACCATGAGTTTGTGCGCCTCACCTACACGGAGGGCATCAAGATCTTGGAAGAAGCCATTGCCGCAGGACGTAAGTTCGAGTTCCCCGTCTATTGGGGCGTTGACCTTGCCAGCGAACACGAGCGCTATCTGGTAGAAGAGCACTTCAAGAAGCCGGTCATCCTCACTGACTATCCGAAAGAGATTAAAGCCTTCTACATGAAGCAGAACGAGGATGGAAAGACCGTCCGTGCGATGGATGTCCTGTTCCCCCAGATAGGCGAGATTATAGGCGGCTCCGAGCGCGAAGAGAGCTACGACAAGCTGAAAGCCCGCATCGAGGAACTACACATACCCATGAAGGACATGTGGTGGTATCTGGACACACGCCGCTTCGGCTCATGCCCTCACTCAGGCTTCGGCCTCGGCTTTGAGCGCCTCATCCTCTTCGTGACGGGTATGCAGAACATACGCGACGTCATTCCCTTCCCGCGCACACCTAAGACAGCCGAATTCTAATACGTTACACTTAATCCTTTCACCTATTTATATCTTATCACATGGAAAAAAGCGCTTTACAGATTGCCCGCTCAGCCTATCAGCCTAAACTTCCCGCCGGCCTGCGTGGTAACGTGAGCATCAAAGAAGGTACTCCCACACAGAGTGTAGGCGACCAAGAAGAAATCAAGAAGCTCTTCCCCAATACCTACGGTATGCCTCTCGTAGAGTTCGTGCCCACCGATGAGAAGAAGACCTATTCGCCTATGAATATAGGTATTATCCTGTCGGGTGGTCAGGCTCCCGGCGGCCACAACGTGATTTGTGGACTCTTCGACGAGCTCAAGAAGCAGAACCCCGAGAATAAGCTGTACGGCTTCCTTATGGGCCCCAGCGGTCTTGTTGACCACAAGTATATCGAACTTACTCCCGAGATTATCGATGAGTACCGCAATACTGGCGGCTTTGACCTCATTGGCTCGGGACGTACGAAGCTGGAAGAGACCGACCAGTTTGAGAGTGGTCTCCAGATAGCCCGTGAACTCGGCATTAAGGCCATTGTAATCATCGGTGGTGACGACTCTAACACCAATGCTTGTGTGCTTGCTGAATACTATGCTGCCAAACAGTGCGGCGTGCAGGTGATAGGTTGTCCTAAGACCATTGACGGCGACCTTAAGAACGATCAGATTGAGACGTCCTTCGGCTTTGATACCGCCTGCAAGACCTACGCCGAAGTGATTGGTAACATCCAGCGTGATGCCAACTCTGCCCGCAAGTACTGGCACTTTATCAAGCTCATGGGTCGTTCTGCCAGCCACATTGCCCTTGAATGTGCCCTTCAGTGTCAGCCCAATGTCTGCATCATCAGCGAGGAGGTGGAAGCTAAGAACCAGACACTCGATGATATTGTGACTTATATCGCAGAGGTGGTTGCCAAGCGTGCTGCGCAGGGTAACAACTTTGGCACAGTGCTTATACCTGAGGGACTTATTGAGTTTATCCCCGCGATGAAGCGCCTGATTGCCGAGTTGAATGACTTACTCGCCACCAAAGAAGCCGCAGAGGTTGCCGCCGCTGACCAGCGCAGCTGGATACTCTCTAAGCTCAGCACTGAGAATGCCGCTATTTATGAGAGCCTCCCTGAAGGTGTAGCCAAACAGCTTACCATGGAGCGTGACCCCCACGGCAATGTACAGGTATCTCTCATAGAAACCGAGAAGCTGCTCAGCGAGATGGTAGCCGTTAAGCTCGCCGCCTGGAAAGAAGAAGGCAAGTTCGTGGGTAAGTTTGCTGCCCAGCATCACTTCTTCGGTTATGAAGGACGCTGTGCAGCTCCCTCCAACTACGACGCCGACTACTGCTACGCCCTTGGTACAAGTGCAGCTCAGCTCGTAGCAAATGGCAAAACCGGTTACATGGCTATTGTCAAGAATACTACAGCTCCCGCCGATCAGTGGATTGCAGGTGGTGTGCCCATTATGATGATGATGAACATGGAACGTCGTCATGGTAAGATGAAACCGGTTATCAAGAAAGCCCTCGTCCGTCTTGACGGCGCACCCTTCAAGGAGTTTGCCGCACATCGTGAAGAGTGGGCAGAGAAGACTTGCTTCGTGTATCCCGGTCCCATCCAGTACTTTGGTCCTACCGAGGTATGTGACCAATGCACAATGACCCTCAAACTTGAACAATCCAAGTAATCAATATTTTAATAGCTCTGGCGCTATATCATGCGCCAGAGCTATTCTACCTACAGAGACTTGTCATTACGTATCTCAGATAGAAGTCCCTGCGCCGGTATTACTTCATAGCTCCCCAAGAGCCACGTTTATCCCTCTCTTAAATCACTCACTGTTATCGCAGTTTCTTATTATCTTCAATGAAACAACCCCGCTCACGCAATCTTCCTCATAGCCGTCCTATAGCCCATCATGGAAGCAGAAGGACTACTCGTAAGCGGAGTAACACAAGAAGTAAGCTACGAAATATTCGCCGTTCCTCTGTGATGGTATTACTCAGGGCGGCCACCATTGTTATTATCGGCCTCCTGTCGTATCTCGTCTACTCATACGTCGTCTTGCCATATTCTGCTAAATGGCGGGCTTTATATGGCAGTGAGGTTTATCCCGAGGGGTATTCCATTCGAGGTATTGACGTGAGCCACCACCAAGGTCTCATTGACTGGGAGAAACTCTCCCGCTCCACTATAGGCGATGAACCTATCTGCTTCGTCTTCGTGAAAGCTACGGAAGGTAAGAACCATTTGGACGAGTATTTTAACGAAAACTTCTACCAGGCCCGCGAGTATGGCCTGTTGCGGGGAGCTTATCATTATTTTAAGCCTCGTGTGCCTGCAGCAGAGCAAGCGGATCATTTTCTTAAACAAGTACATCTTGAAGAGGGAGACCTGCCTCCGGTGCTTGACATAGAAGAAACTGGAGGCCTCACGCCGGAGCAACTGAGAAGCGCCTCCCTCGTTTGGTTGAGAAAGGTAGAAGAACGCTACCACGTTCCCCCGGTCATCTATACGAACTATAAGTTTAAGCAGGACTATCTAAGTACTTCAGAGTTTGACCGTTATCCTTACTGGATAGCCCATTACTATGTAAAGAAACTGGCGTATAAAGGCAAGTGGCGTTTCTGGCAACACACTGACTGTGGTCGGCTTGATGGTATACGAGAGAAGGTTGACTTCAATATCTACAATGGTTCCATGTATGAGCTCAAACGCCTCTGCCTGGAGAGTGACGAGTAGCTGATTATTATAATCCGTTAACGGCATACCCCTACAAAATATAAACTACGCTTCGCAAAATCAACTCATGATGCTTTGCTCATCTCAGACAATTATTTAATTTTGCAGCATAGGTTACGCAGCCCCTTCTTCTGGGGCCTCGAGTTTATAATGAAATCAAACATTTTATTCACATACCATGAAAGAAATCAAAAGAGTCTACACTTTTGGCAATGGTAAGGCCGAAGGTCGCGCTGACATGCGCAACGAGTTGGGCGGCAAGGGAGCTAACCTTGCTGAGATGAACTTAATTGGTGTACCTGTCCCTCCAGGTTTCACTATTACCACAGATGTTTGCAATGAATACTATGAAATAGGTAAAGATAAGGTGGTTGCCTTATTGAAAGACGAGGTTGAAAAGAGTCTCCACCTTGTAGAAGAGTTGATGAACAGCAAGTTTGGCGATGTGGAGAACCCCCTTCTCCTTTCTGTGCGTTCAGGTGCTCGCGCTTCAATGCCCGGTATGATGGATACAATCCTCAACCTTGGTCTTAATGACGAAGTTGTGGAAGGTTTGGCTCGCAAGACCGGTAACCCCCGCTTTGCCTATGATGCGTATCGTCGCTTCGTTCAGATGTATGGCGACGTCGTTCTTGGTATGAAGCCCGTTAATAAGGAAGACGAAGACCCCTTCGAGGTTATCATTAAAGATGTAAAGAAAGCCAAGGGCGTCACTCTTGACAACGAGCTTGAAGTGGACGACCTCAAGGAACTTGTTGTTCGCTTTAAGAAAGCCATCGCTGAACAGACGAAGAAAGACTTCCCCACCGACCCCATGGAGCAGCTTTGGGGTGCCATCTGTGCAGTGTTTGACTCATGGATGAATGAGCGCGCTATCCTTTATCGTAAGATGGAAGGTATACCCGCTGAGTGGGGTACCGCTGTAACAGTGATGGCCATGGTATTCGGCAACATGGGTAACACCTCTGCAACGGGTGTTTGCTTCAGCCGTGATGCTGCAACCGGTGAGGACCTCTTCAATGGCGAGTGGCTTGTCAATGCTCAGGGCGAAGATGTGGTGGCCGGTATCCGTACACCGCAGCAGATTACGCTTGAGGGCTCACGTCGTTGGGCCGCTCTTCAAGGCATCAGTGAAGATGAACGTAAGGCTAAGTTCCCCTCCATGGAAGAGGCTATGCCTGAGATTTATCGCCAGCTCGACGCTATTCAGACCAAGCTTGAAGAGCACTACCATGATATGCAGGATATGGAGTTTACCGTCCAGGAAGGCAAATTGTGGTTCCTGCAAACCCGTAATGGCAAGCGCACAG
Organism: uncultured Bacteroidales bacterium; assembly: GCA_945836755.1. Taxonomy (GTDB): domain Bacteria; phylum Bacteroidota; class Bacteroidia; order Bacteroidales; family Bacteroidaceae; genus Alloprevotella. The sequence continues at coordinate 2,724 of CAMAMB010000015.1, read as the reverse complement.
GTGCTGCCATGGTCAAGATTGCGATGGACCTGCTTCGTCAGGGTATGATTGACGAGAAAACAGCCATCAAGCGCTGTGAGCCCCAAAAACTTGACGAACTCCTTCACCCCGTCTTCAGTAAAGACGCTCTTGCTAAGGCTGAAGAACTCACACGCGGTCTTCCCGCCAGCCCCGGCGCAGCTTGTGGACAAATAGTATTCTTCGCTGAGGATGCTGCCAAGTGGCATGAAGACGGCCACAAGGTAGTCATGGTTCGTATTGAGACTTCTCCTGAGGACCTTGCCGGTATGGCTGTGGCAGAGGGTATACTCACTGCCCGTGGCGGTATGACCAGTCATGCTGCTGTAGTAGCACGTGGCATGGGTAAATGCTGTGTGAGTGGTGCCGGCGCTATCAATGTGGACTATAAGAATAAGACCGTTGAAATTGATGGCACTGTCCTCCACGAGGGCGACTACATATCTCTTAATGGTACCAACGGTCGTGTCTATAAGGGTGCTATTAAGACCCAGGCTGCTGAGCTCTCAGGCGACTTCGCAGCTCTCATGGACCTCTGTGCAAAGTATACCCATCTTCAGGTACGTACCAACGCTGATACTCCTCACGATGCTGAGGTAGCTCGTAAGTTTGGTGCCGTAGGTATCGGTCTCTGCCGTACCGAGCACATGTTCTTTGACAACGAGAAGATTGTGGCTATGCGTGAGATGATTCTTGCAGAAGATGTTGAAGGTCGCAAGAAGGCACTTGCCAAGCTCCTTCCTTATCAGAAAGAAGACTTCAAGGGCATCTTCCGTGCCATGGACGGTTATCCCGTCAATGTTCGTCTCCTTGATCCTCCTCTCCACGAGTTCGTGCCTCACGATGCCAAGGGTCAGGAAGAGATGGCCAATGCCATGGGCGTGACTGTTGAGTATATCCGTCAACGCGTCGAAAGCCTCTGCGAGCACAATCCTATGCTTGGTCACCGTGGCTGCCGCTTGGGTAACACCTATCCCGAAATTACTCAGATGCAGACCCGCGCCATTTTGTCTGCGGCTATCGACCTCAAGCGTGAGGGCCTTGATCCTCATCCTGAGATTATGGTTCCTCTTACCGGTATCCTTTATGAGTTTGAGGCACAAGAGAAGGTCATTCGTGATGAGGCCGCCGCTCTCTTTGCCGAAGAAGGTATCGAGATACCCTTCAAGGTTGGTACCATGATTGAGATACCTCGTGCAGCTCTCACAGCAGACCGCATAGCCTCTCGAGCTGAGTACTTCAGCTTTGGTACAAACGACCTTACCCAGATGACCTTCGGTTATAGCCGTGACGACATCGCCAGCTTCCTCCCCGTATATCTTGACAAGAAGATTTTGAAGGTTGACCCCTTCCAGGTGCTTGACCAGAATGGTGTAGGTCAGCTCGTAGAGATGGCTGTTGAGAAGGGACGTACAGTACGTCCGGAACTCAAATGCGGTATCTGCGGTGAACATGGTGGTGAGCCCAGCAGCGTTAAGTTCTGCCACAAGGTTGGTCTCAACTACGTTAGCTGCTCTCCATTCCGAGTGCCTATTGCGCGTTTGGCAGCCGCCCAGGCAGCGGTAGAAGAATAACAACCGAACACTGATTTAGAGTGAGTTAGGCGGAAAGCCCCTGTAACAAAGGGACTTCCGCCTAACTTCGTAAATGGAGGTTCGTGCATTTCAGAAGCATCTCACATGTGCCTCGGCATGGCAAAACCTTGCGTCTTACAACATTCCCCTGATAATGATATACATTCGATTAGGGCCGTATTGTCGGATGGCTACTTTGCGCCCTAATTGAGGTGTTCAACAATGTCCTATCCGGCCAAAGGGGGCGACCCGGTGGGGGGCGGGATAGGGGATTGCCCTCCTTTACGCTTCCCCTCTTCCTCTCTTCCTCTCTTCCTCTCTTCCTCTCTTCCTCTCTTCCCCTCTTCCCCTCTTCCCCTCTTCCCCTTTACCTATATATAAACACGCCGGACGCGCCGGCCTCTCTGCGAGGCGGCGCGTCCTGTATACATGGGGTCGGCGGGCTATCGCTCGGCCCAAAAATCGTCGGTGTCGGTGGGTGGGGCCTCCAGCTCGGGGGCATCGAAATGGTCGGTGCCGCCACCCACTTCTATATACGAGCTGGTGAGCAACCTGCCCTCGGCCTCATACGAGGCCCGCTCCGTCTGAGGGGCTATATACTTGGTCTTCTTCATGGCGCTGATTGATTAACGGATGATTTTCTTGCCACCCACCACGTAGACGCCCTTGGGCAGGTGGTGCATCTGGTCTTTGCGGCCCACGAGGCGGCCGTTGAGGTCGTAGACGGGGGCGTTGCTCATGGTCTCGCCCTCCATCTCCACGGCTTCAATGCCTGTGAGGTCGGCATCGCTCTCCACGATGCAGATATTATAGTTGTTCCAGGGCGCAACGGCTTCGTACGCAAGCAAGATATCTTCATTGGGTACATAGATTGTGGACAAGTTTGTACAACCATCGAACACACGGTATCCCAATGAAGGTGGCGTGGCAGGGTTCATGGTGAGGGACGTCAAACCGGAACAATAGTAGAAAGCATAATCTCCAATATATGTGACGGAATTGGGAATGGTGATGGACGTCAAACCGGAACAGCCATCGAAAGCATAACGTCCAATAGATGTGACGGAATTGGGAATGGTGAGGGACGTCAAACCGGAACAGCCAGAGAAAGCCCCTTCTCCAATAGATGTGA
>CAMAMB010000014.1 GCA_945836755.1 uncultured Bacteroidales bacterium | reverse complement strand
TGTAGTTTTTCCTGGATGTACATGTAGTTTTTCCTGGATGTACATGTAGTTTTTCTTAGATGTACATGTAGTTTTTCCTGGATGTACATGTAGGAAATTCCCCTATGCTTCAGGCCATATCGCGGCGCCGCTCGCCGTCCCTTTGGTGCACGCTGTGCATGGCAGCGCGGGCGGGGGAGGGAGCAATGGGCGTTCCGACGTACGCCTCCGTTATTCCACCTGCCGGTGGCCGGAGCAGACGGCAACGCTGTCTGCTTTCTGCCTCCGCGACCCCGTTTTTCGACGTTTCGTGCAGGCATTTCTTTAAAATTATAAATAATTAAGATGTGCCGCCTCCGATTTTTGGTACAACTTAATACCTTTGTGCCCGCTCTGCAAAGTATGCAGAGCGTGAAGAATGGCAACGACAATCTATTCACCCTTCATACATTATACGATGAAAGCAATTAAATTGTTTACAATGTGCGCGCTTGCCCTCTGTGCAAGCTTTATGGTTTCTTGTGGCGACGACGACGGCGGTGGCAGCAGCAACTCCGGCACCGGCCATATGACGCTGAGCGTGCTCGGCGAGACAGCCAACTTCACCCACGCCGGCTGGTACTGCGAGAGTTCGGGTAGCAGTAATGGTAAAACCTATTGCGAGATAGATTTCTATACCTGTGACTACATCTCCGCCGCCCTTCGTCAGGACTTTAGTGCCCTCCCCTCTTCCATCTCAGCCATTGGTGTGATGTTTGAAGTGGACGAGATGGTCTCTTCTTTACCTGAATGCCGCATTCCCGCCGGGAAGTATCTGGTGAGCGGTTCGTTCGGCATGAGCAGGAACGAGCCGGAAGGCAAGGTGTACGTGGAAGCTGACAGATACAACAGCGGCGACCTCGTGATTACCAAGGACGGCAGCAAATACACCATCGAGATAGAAAACTGCCACCTGCTTGCCGGTCATACAGAGAGCAGCGACACGGAGAGGTCATACGCAGTGCCTTTCAAGTATATAGGTACGCTGCGCGAGATCCCTGCGTCAGTGCGCTTTGAATAACGGCCTCGCGGCCTACGGGCTGCCGGCCCTTTACACGTATTCCGCCAAGCATCCGGGCGATCGCCTCACGAGGTTGTGAGCCGCGTCAAGATGCTTGGCGGAATGCTTTATGCCCCTGTCCGAAGGTCAGGGAGCGGGAGAAGAAGACTCCTCGGCCCGGGGCGGAAGGGGCGCAGAGGGCGCGGGCGGCGGGGCAGCTGCGGCTGGGCACGGCGCAGTCGGTCGCCTCAGCAGGCGCTCCACCACCGGCCACAGACGGCCCCAGCACCACTGCCTGACGAGGTCGGCCAGCAGGCAGGCGGTAAAGATGGCCAGCAGGAACAGAAACATGAGCAAGGGGGCGAGAGGGCCGTCGAACGACGTGTAGATGAGGCGGTTGGTGGAGAGAAACCAGGGATTGATGGCGAAATGAGAGTGGACGATGTAGACGGCCAGGGCGCCGGCTGCGAGGCGGTTGACCCGGCGTGAGCGGAAGCGCCGGCGGGAGAAGATGAGGACGAGCATGAGGGCCGCGGCCACGAGGAAGGGGCTGTCGTAGGCCATGAAGGTATTGTCGATGCCTGCGCGCCGGCTGTGGGGCGCCTCGAGGAAGGGGCGCATGATCAGAAGGGTGGTGGCCACGGTGCAGAGGCCGTATATGGCAGCGCAACGCAGGCGCGACCACTGCGTGAAGCGGGGACAGAAGCGCCGTATGTAGCGCGCCAGGAGGTAGAGGCCGCAGAAGAAGAGGGCCGAGTAGCCATAGTTGAAGTCGGCCATCTTTTCAAAGACGCCCAAGTAGAAGGCGAGGGTGAAGAAGGCGGCCAGCAGGGCGCGGAACTGACGGCGGTCTGCCCCTTCGGCATAAGCATTGAGTGCAGGGGCAAGGATGAAGAGCAGCAGATAGCTGCGTATGAACCAAAGCCCATGGCCGGCATTGAGGGCCTTGACCACGTGGTCGAGACTGACGTCGACGCCGCAACACCAACCTCCGGCACTCAGCACGAGACCGTAGAACCACAGCGTGAAGAGCAGATTGAGCGCTCCGCGCAGCGACGGGCGGATGCCAAACCAGCCCGACAGCAGGACGAAGACGTTGACGGCCACGAGTGAGGCCGCCTCTAAAAGGCAGCGTGTGGCGACCACGTAGGGGTGGGCCGCAAACTGGCTCCCTGCGGGGAATTTGAGGGCGATGAAGTTGGCATGGAGCATGAGCACCATGAACATGGCCAGGAGTCGCAGCACTTCAAACTGCGACTCGCGCTCCGGGCGGACGGCGGGGGTAGGCATGGGACGGGGTGGTAAAGGTATAAAGCGGTGCATCGGGCGCTGAGGCGCGATGCACCGCTTGTGGCAGGTGAATGTCAAGAGGGTTGACGTGAGGCCTGGCCTGCTGTCATCACTTCATGACGAGCTTGCAGACAATCTCTTTGCCGTTCCGGGCTTCGGCCTTGATGATGAAGGCCTGGCCGGCGACGTTGGCTAATGAGAACCGGGCCTTGTCGGTGGCTTTGAGATGGCGTCCGGAGAGGTCGTAGACGTTGACGCTCTTCACGTCGATGCCGCTGAGGGTCACTTCGCGTCCGCTGACGCTGACGTCGAGGCTGGTGGCGGTGGTGGCGTCGTTGACGGCTGTGGGCTGCTTGGTGTAGTCGAAGGTGAACTCGCTGACAGTGCCTGCTGCACCGCTGAGGATCACTTCGCCATGGTCTCCGGCAACGATGGGGCTGGCTGTGCCGTTGACGGTGAGGCTTGCGTACTCCAGCTCAGGCAGTATGACGGGAATGGTCTGGCCCTGGTTGTTGACGATGGTCACCTTAGCAGGCTTTCCGTCCTTCCAGCTGACGCTGACGGTGAAGTCCTTGACAGCCTTGAGGCCGTTCATGTGACCTTCGCTCCATGCAGAGGGCAGGGCGGGCAGTACGCGGATGGTGTCAGAGTTGCTCTGCATGATCATCTCGGCGATGCCGGCGCATGCACCGAAGTTGCCGTCGATCTGGAAGGGTGCGTGTGAGTCGAAGAGGTTGTAGAAGACGCCTGCGCCGCCGTTGCTGTGGGCGAGGGCGTTGTTGAGGATGGTGCGGGCGTGGTCGCCGTCGAGGGCGCGTGCCCAGAGGTTAATCTTCCATCCCATGGACCAGCCGGTGGCACCGTCGCCGCGGAGCGTCATGGAGTTGACGGCGGCGTCGAAGAGGGCGGTGCCGGGATGTACCTGGCTGAAGGGGTACATGCACATAAGGTGGCTCATGTGGCGATGGCCGTTGGCGCCGGCGGTATAGGTGGAGTATTTCCATTCGCGCAGGATGGTGGAGCCGTCAGTAAGTCCGTTGCACTCAGCACCCCACTGGCCGTCGTAGACTTCGGTGGCGAGGCCCTTGTCGAGCTTGTTGTACTTCTCCTGAAGGTCGGCGAGGTCGGTCGCAGTCACTGCGGCTTCAGTGCCAAGCACTTCGATGGCGTCGAGCGTATTGCTGAAGAGTTCGGCCACGAGCTGCTGGGCGTGGGCCACACCGTCCTGATTGGGACCATGCTCGGGAGAGTACTCCATAGGTGCTTCGTAGGTGCCGTCAGCGGCGAGCTTCAAGCGGTCCATCCAGAACTGGCTGGCGGAAAGCATGGCGGGGAAGACGCGAAGCAGGTAGTCCTTGTCGAGCGTATAGCGGTAGTGTTGCCAAAGGTGGGTGGCGTACCACGCATTAGCGATGACGTAATTGTGCATGAAGCCGCCGACGCCGCCGAATATGTTGTTTTCGGTGTAGCAGGTCCAACCTCGGCTCTGGCCGGCTGCAGCGGCGTAGCCCTGCCACTGGGTGTGATCTACAGCCATGTTGCGGATGTAGTTAAGGAAGGGCAGGTGCATCTCGCTGAGGTTGGTGGGCTCTGCGGGCCAGTAGTTCATCTGTACGTTGATGTTAGAGTGGATGTCGGCGTTCCAGGCGGGCTCGCTCATGTTGTTCCAGATGCCCTGGAGGTTGGAGGGGAGGTCTACGCCGCGCGAAGAGGCTATTTCGAGGTATCGGCCGTAGGCAAAGTAGAGCTGCTCGAGCATGAGGGCGTTTTCGCCGTTGCCTTTGTTGTAGCTGTTGATGAGCTCGTTGGTCGGCACCTCGTTCTTGGTACCGGCGAGCTGGAAGTCTACGCGGTTGAAGAAGTGCTGGTGGTCGCTCACGTGTTCGGTGACGAGTTCGTCCCATGAGCGGGCTGCGGCGTCGTTGACGCGGGCCTGCACTTTGGCGGCCAGGCCTGCGGTGTTGGAGATGAAGGAAGGCTGCGAGGGGTCGAAGTCAGTGGCTCCGGCAATGTAGAGCACTACCTCATCGGCACCGACCACTTCGACGCCTTCTGCGGTCGTGGTGAGCGTACCGCCTGTGTGGCTGACTTTGAAGCGTGCGTTGTAGCTCACGGTTTCAAGTTTGCCGCTGAAGGTGCCTTGGCCGTCGGCGTAGGTGGTGGTGGCCTTTATGCCGGGCTTGCCGCTGGCCATGGTGAAGCGCAGGCTGATTTGGCCCGGACGGTCTGCGGTGTAGCGTGCGACGATGGCCTCGGCGGGGTTGGAGCAGAGGTATTCGCGGGTATACTTGGTCGTGTTGTCGTTGCTCGAGAAGGTCACCTTGCCCATGGCGGTGGTGAGGTCGAGCTGGCGCATGTAGTCCTTTGCGCCGCCGATGGAGCTGAAGTCGAACGTGCCGCTGATGTCTTCGGCGTAGACGGAGCCGAAGTTCTCGTAGTCGCCATATTCGCCTCCGTTGTCAGTAGACTTGCCGCTCCAGAGTGACTTCTCGTTGAACTGGATTTCGTCTTTCCAAATGCCGCCGAAGAGGCTGGCGCCAAACTGGCCGTTGCCCAAGGGGAGGGAATACTCCATCCAGTTGGAGTAGCCCTGTCCGCCGGAGTATAGGGGGGCTGTGGTGGCCGGTTCGGTATACCAGAGGGTAAGGGCGTGCTCGGGCACATAGCCTGCAATGCCTGTGCTCTTGTAGTCGGGGTAGGTCATGTCTTCGGGACGCACGAAGCTGATGACGCCGCCGCGGTCGTTGGTCTGCCAGAAGCCGATGGTGTTTTCGTTGTGCGTGGAGCCGCCCCAGTGGTTGAATACCTTGTTGCCGCTCTTCTCGTTGGCAATGATTTCAAAGCCGCGGCCGTTGGTCTGGTTGGGTGCTTCCTGCAGGGAAAAGCCTCCGGCATACTCTGTGTCGCTGATGATGAGCGGGTTGGGGTTTTGACCGCCGTTGACGTCGGGCACGCTGGTGGTGCCGACGCTAACGTAGCGACCGTCCTTGTTCTGGATCTGGAAGTTAGAGGCTGTGCCGACGAGCTTCCAGAGCTGGGCGTCGGTGGGGTCGGTGGGGTAGAGGCGGAGGGTGTTGTCGTCGGCGCTCTTGTTGACGCTGACGCACTGTCCGCAGACGTTAAACTTGAGGAAGTAGTACTGCTCCACGCTGCCGTCGGCGGTGGAGAATGTGGGCATGATAACCTGCTGGAGCAGGAAGTAGAGCTGGTTGTTAGTGTCGCCTACTTGCCATTCGCCAAGCTCTTTGCCGGCACCTGTGCCGCCCCATTGGTTCATGGCGGAGGAGGTGTTGGCCTTGCGGCTAATCTCCCAATATTCGTCGGCAGAGCCATTGACGATGGTGAGCTCTACGGCATCGCCTTCGTTGGCAGAGGTGGCGAAGCGAGAGCCGTTCCACTTCACCCAGTTGCCGGCCTTCGACTTCATCTTGCAGCTCTCAGCGGAGCCGATGAAGATGAACTTCTCGTTGTCGCTGCCGGCAGATGCCACGGTCTTCATGACCGATGAGGTGCCCTGGTCGGAGAGATAGGCTCCTCCGCCCTTGAACTTCACGGAGTAGTAGACAGGGTCTGCCGCCGTGGAGAAAGTGGGCAACGCGCTTTGCGCCCAGCTCGCCATGCAGGCAAGCAGCGCGAAGCAGAAAAGGGTAAATCTTTTCATAGTCACTTTGTAGATAGTTAGTTAGGTTATTAAGGGATTTTTCATGGGTGGGGAGGGGAGGCGCCACGTAGAACGCCTTTCTCTGCGAGGCAAAAATAATAATAATTTCTTGGCAGACGAAAGGGCTCGAGTATTTTTGGCGGCGCCGCGGTCTTCTTTCTTGTGTCGCTCTGCGTGCGTCGTTTGCCGGGGCAGGCGGGGGGCAGCGCTTGTGGCTGTTCCGACCGTTGTCACTCGCCTGCCCGTTGTCCTACCCCGCGCGATGGGCAGGGCGGCCTTAGTTAAACAATCACCGGGATGCTTCCAGGAAGAACTGGGATGCTTCCAGGAAGAACTGGGATGCTTCCAGTTATTTTTAGAAGCATCCCAGTGGCGCCGCTTGGGCGGTCGCTATCGTCGGCGCAGGATGGGGCCTGGCCGGAAGCCATAAAAAGTACGGGCAGCGTACCGTTTGTGTGGCGGTAGCGCTGCCCGTATGGGGTGATGGGCGGAGCTGTTATTCGTACTTGCCGAGATTGAAGTCGCAGTAGCCTGTCGCTTCGTTGATGAGTGCGAGGTAGGTGAAGCTGTAGTCACCCGACTCGAAGGGCCTGAACTCGCAGCGGTAGGTCACGCCGTTGAAGCGGATCTGGGTGCCGGAGAGATACTCTACGGTGTAGGTGAACTGTACATCCCAGGTCCTTCTGCCCGTGTTCCAATAGACGTATTGCACATTGCCAGGGCTGAAGATGGTGACCACTTCGAGGGCGGCGTTGCAAGCGCTCGTGCTTTCTCCTGCCTCGCGCATGATGAGATAGTCTACCACCTTGCTTACATCTGCCCACTTGCCATTGAGCTTGTTTTTGAGGGCATTGATTTCGGCCTGACTACTGCCACTGCCTCCGTTGTTGCCGCCGTTACCGCCGTTATCGTCGCCTCCGTTATCATTCTGTCCGGGAGTATTGCCGGAGTCGTCGTCGTCGCCGCAGGCGGCCATGGAGAATGAGAGGCAGAGGCAGAGCGAGAGTGCCGAGAGATAGATAAGAAACTTTTTCATGATGAGGGGTATTTTAATTAGGTGGATATGAAGTGTGTGGGAGATGGCGGGCTACGCGAGTACCATCCATGCTCCGCCGGCGCTGATGAGGCAACCCGCGAGGGCGAGGGCGATGCCCACTGCCTCGAAGCCGCGGCGGTAGAAGTCTAACGACGCGAAGAAGAGGGCCAGTGGGGCTACCCACGCCAGCTGTGTAAGTACGTAGAAGAGCAGGTAGCTGAGGCCCGAAGTGCCCTGGCAGAGCGGCAGGCCGCCGAAGAGGTAGAGCGGCGAGAGCAGGACCGGCAGGAGATTGATGCCGGCGAGGGCCAGCATCCATTTGGGGAAGTCTTTCACGGGGAGGTGGCGCTTATTGATGGCTTGACGAACGGGTGGCAGGCTATGCCTTCTTAATCTCCTCGACTATCCACCGGCCTACTTCCTTTGTGCCGTAGACGGCGCCGCCCTCCACCTGTATCTCAGGCGTGCGGACGTTCTCGTCAAGCGATTTGTCGACGATGCGGCGTATGAGCTTGCCCTCGTCGATGAGGTTGAAGTACTCGAAGAGCATGGCCACGGAGAGCACCTGTGCCAGGGGGTTGGCGATGTTCTTTCCCTTGGCCTGTGGCCATGAGCCGTGGATGGGCTCGAAGACGGGTGTGCTCTCGCCGGTGGAGGCAGAGGGCAGCAGGCCCATGGAGCCGGTGATGCAGGAGCCTTCGTCGGTGAGGATGTCGCCGAAGGTGTTCTCGGTGACCATGACGTCGAAGAAGCGGGGCTCTTGTATCATGCGCATGGCGGCGTTGTCGACGTACATGTAGTCGGTGGTGACTTCGGGATATGCGGGAGCCATCTCCTGGGCCACCTTGCGCCAGAGGCGGGAAGAGGCCAGGACGTTGGCCTTGTCTACGACGGTGAGGTGGCGGCGTCGGCGCATGGCGTATTCGTAGGCCACCTTGAGTATGCGCTCCACCTCGGTGCGTGTGTAGGCGCAGGTGTCGTAGGCTTCGTCGGCCCCCTCTTTCTTGGCACCGAAGTACATGCCGCCGGTGAGTTCGCGGATGCAGACGAAGTCAGCCCCCTTGACGAGCTCAGTGCGCAGAGGCGACTTGTGGACGAGGCAGTCGAAGGTCTGCACGGGTCTGATGTTGGCGAAGAGGCCGAGCTTCTTGCGCATGGCGAGGAGCCCCTGCTCGGGACGCACCTTGGCCGTAGGGTCGTTGTCGAACTTGGGGTCGCCGACGGCGGAGAAGAGCACGGCGTCGGCGTCTTGGCAGATGCGGAAGGTCTCTTCGGGGAAGGGATCACCGACGGCGTCGATGGCCGCTGCGCCGCAGAGGGCGTGGGTGAAGGTGACTTCGTGGTTGAACTTGTCGCAGACGGCCTGCATGACGTCTACGCCAACCTTGCTGATTTCGGGGCCGATGCCGTCGCCGGCCAGCACTGCAATAGATAGTTTCATGGGTATGGGGTGTATATGTATAGTAATGAGGATGTGGGGCTGCGGGGTGGCGGAGAGCCTGCGCTGCGCAGTCGCTGCCGGGGATGAGGCGCTGTGGAAGCGCTTAGTAGACGAGGTTGAGCATCTTCATGGTGGCCTTGATGGCGGCGTCGGTCTGGTCGGCGTCGAGGCCGCGTGTACGAATGGTCTTGCCGTCCATCTCCCAGGTGATGACGGCCTGCACGAAGGCGTCTGTGCGGCCTCCCGGCGGGATGGTCACGTAGTAGCCGGTGAGCATGGGGAAGCGGCGGCCGAGCCTGTGCTTGAAGATGTCGCGTATGCCTCTCATGAAGGCGTCGTACTGTCCGTCGCCCACGGCCTGGGCCTCATACTGCTTGCCTTCAAACTCGAGTTTGAGCTGTGCGGTGGGTTTTAGGCCGTAGGCCGTGGTGACGAGGTAGCTGATGAGGCGCACGCGGTCTTGTGGCGTGTCGTGTTTGAGCACGTCGTTGACGATGTAGGGCAGGTCGTCCTGGGTGACCATCTCCTTCTTGTCGCCGAGCTCTATGATGCGCTGTGTCACCTTGCGGGTCTGCTCCGGTGTAAGCTCCAGGCCGTAGGCTTCGAGGTTCTTCAGGATGTTGGCCTTGCCGGAGTTCTTGCCCAAGGCATACTCCCTGACCCTGCCGAAGCGCTCGGGCAGTAGGGCGTTGCAGTAGAGGTTCGACTTGTTGTCGCCGTCGGCGTGTACGCCGGCCACCTGGGTAAAGACGCTCTCGCCGACGATGGGTTTGTTGGCGGGTACGGCCACTCCGCTGTAGCTCTCTACGAGGCGGCTGAGGCTGAAGAGCTTGCTCTCGTCGATGCGGGTGGCTATGTGGAAGTGGTCGTGGAGGATGGCCTGCACGCTTGAGAGTGAGGCGTTGCCGGCTCTCTCTCCGAGGCCGTTGACGGCGGTGTGTATGCCCTTGCAGCCGCAGAGTACGGCGGCTGAGACGTTGGCGATGGCCAGGTCGTAGTCGTTGTGGGCGTGGAAGTCGAAGTGGAGGTGTGGGTAACGCTTCCGCATGTTGTGTAGGAAGCGCACGGCCGAGAGGGGGTCGAGCACGCCGAGAGTGTCAGGCAGCATGAAGCGTCGCACGGAGGTGCGGCTGAGGGCGTCGACTACTTGGAATACGTAGTCAGGGCTGTCTTTCATGCCGTTGGACCAGTCTTCGAGGTAGACGTTGACGGCTATGCCGCAGCTGTCGGCGTAGCTTATCTCGGCCATGATGTCGGCGATGTGCTGCTCGGGTGTTTTCTTGAGCTGGAGGCGGCAGTGGCGGAGCGAGCCCTTGCAGAGGAGGTTGATGACGCGGCCGCCGCAGGCCCGTATCCAGTCTATGGAGACGTGCTTGTCGACAAAGCCTAAGACCTCGACGCGGTGGAGGCAGTCGTGGCGGTCGGCCCAGGCGCAGATGTCGCTGACGGCCTGCTTCTCGCCTTCGCTGACACGTGCTGAGGCTACCTCGATGCGGTCGACGCACACCTCGCGCAGCAGCATCTTGGCTATCTGAAGTTTTTCATGCGGCACGAACGACACTCCATTGGTTTGTTCGCCGTCGCGCAGCGTGGTGTCCATGATTTCCATAGGCAGCGCTATTGTTGTTCGTAGGCTTCAATCTTGTCCTTGTTCTGAACGAGGAAGTCGATGTCGTCGAGGGCGTTCATGAGGCAGTACTTTTTGTAGCCGTTGATGTCGAAGTGTTCGGTGACGCCTGTGGCGAGGTTGGTGACGGTCTGCTCGGGGAGGTTGATGCGTACCTTGGTCTTGGGGTCGGTCTTGATGCTGTCGAAGAGGGCAGCGAGGAAGTCTTCGCTCACGACGACGGGGAGGACGAAGTTGTTGAGCTCATTCTGCTTGTGGATGTCGGCAAAGAAGGAGCTGATGACTACGCGGAAGCCGTATCCGGCGATGGCCCAGGCTGCATGTTCGCGGCTGGAGCCGCAGCCGAAGTTTTTGCCCGCCACGAGCACTTCACCGGTGTAGGTGGGGTCGTTGAGCACGAAGTCTTTGGGCGAGCCGTCGGCGTTGTATCGCCAGTCGCGGAAGAGGTTGTCGCCGAAGCCTTCCTTATCGGTGGCTTTGAGGAAACGGGCGGGGATGATCTGGTCGGTATCCACGTTCTCTAAGGGAAGGGGTACGCAGGTGCTTTCTATGATGTCGAATTTCTGTTTCATGGGTGTGGTGGTAGCCGGGTGCTTGGTTATATGGCGGTGGAGGTTTGCCGCGTGCCGGTGTTATAACAGGGTGCGCGGGTCAGTGATGATGCCGGTCACTGCGGTGGCTGCGGCGGTGAGGGGGGAGGCCAGACAGGTGCGTGAGCCGGGTCCCTGACGTCCTTCGAAGTTGCGGTTCGAGGTGGAGACGGCGAGCTTGCCGGCGGGTATCTTGTCGTCGTTCATGGCGAGGCAGGCCGAGCAGCCGGGCTGGCGTATCTCGAAGCCGGCCTCGGCGAGTATTTTGTCAAGGCCTTCTTCCTTGATTTGGTCGAGCACTCTCCATGAGCCCGGCACGAGCCAGGCGGTGATGTGGTCGGCTTTGTGGCGTCCCTTGGCTATTGAGGCGAAGGCGCGGAAGTCTTCGATGCGGCCGTTGGTGCAGGCGCCGAGGAAGACGTAGTCGGCCTTCTTGCCCACCATCTTGTCGCCGGCGGCAAATTGCATGTAGCTCAGTGCCTTCTCGTCGGAGGCATTTTTGGGGGCAGGTATTTCGCCGTCGATGGCGATGCCCATGCCGGGGTTGGTGCCGTATGTAATCATGGGCTTGATGTCTTCGGCCCTGAATGTGAGCTCTTTGTCGAAGACGGCGTCGTCGCCGCTCTTGAGTTCGCGCCAGGCAGCCACGGCTTTATCCCAGGCTTCGCCCTTGGGGGCGTGGTCGCGCCCTTTGAGGTAGGCGAAGGTGACCTCGTCGGGAGCGATGAAGCCGCCGCGTGCGCCCATTTCGATGCTGAGGTTGCAGAGTGTGAGGCGTCCTTCCATGGAGAGACGGCGTATGGTGCTGCCGGCATACTCCACGAAGTAGCCTGTGGCGCCGCTTGTCGACAGTTGGCTCATGAGGTAGAGGGCGATGTCTTTGGCTGTGACGCCGTGGCCGAGGGTGCCTTCTACGTTGATGCGCATAGACTTAGGTTTAGCCTGCAGGATGCACTGCGAGGCCATGACCATTTCCACCTCCGAGGTGCCTATGCCGAAGGCCACGGCTCCCATGGCGCCGTGGGTGGAGGTGTGGGAGTCGCCGCAGACGATGGTCATGCCGGGCAGCGAGAGCCCCTGCTCGGGTCCCACTACGTGGATGATGCCGTTGTTGTGGTCCATCATGCCGAAGTGGGTGAGGCCGAAGTCTTTGCAGTTCTTCGCCAGGGTGTCCACCTGTTTGCGTGAGATGGGGTCTTCGATGGGTTTGTCTTGGTCGTGTGTCGGGGTGTTGTGGTCGGGCATGCAGTATATCTGCTTGGGGCGGAAGCACTGCAGGCCGCGGGCTCTGAGGCCGGCGAAGGCTTGCGGGCTTGTCACTTCGTGGGCGTAGAGTCGGTCGATGTAGAGTTGGTCAGGGCCGTCGGTCACGTGCTGTACGACGTGCTTGTCCCATATCTTATCAAAGAGTGTGTTCATGACGGTTTAGGGGAGTTGAGTAGTGTGCTGGGTGTGAGTATGATGCTTTGTGGATAGTCTGGGCCGATGTGTAGCCGGTCGTCGCGGTGTGCAGGCCGGTCGTCGCGGTGTGCAGGCTGGTCGTCGCGGTGTGCAGGCTGGTCGTCGCGGTGTGTGGTTAGGCCTTGCCGAGGCTGGCGGGGAACTTGTTGATGGCGTCGATGTAGGCTTCCACGCTGGCGGCCACGATGTCGGTGTTGGCGCCGAAGCCGTAATAGACGGAGCCGTTGTATTCTACCTGCATGTGCACCTTGCCCACGTCGTTGGAGCCTCGGTTGATGGCCTGGATGGTAAACTCCTTGAGTGTCATCTCGCGGCGAATGATGATTTTGAGCGCGTTGATGGCTGCGTCCACGGGGCCGTTGCCTTCAGCGGCAGCCTGAAACTTCTCGCCGGCTATGTCGATGGAGATGGCGGCCATGGGGCGTACGCCGCAGCCGCTGGTCACCTGCAGGTAGTCCAGCTTGATGTGGTGTGAGGCGGCGCGTTCAGCTCCTGCGAGCACGAGGATGTCGTCGTCGGTCACTTCCTTCTTCTTGTCGGCCAGGTCGAGGAAGCGGGCGTAGATGTCGTTGAGCTTTTCTTCGTCGAGGCTGATGCCGAGCACTTCGAGGCGGTGCTTCAGTGCGGCGTGTCCCGAGCGTGCGGTGAGTATGATGGAGTTATCGTCTATACCTACGTCCTTGGGGTTGATGATTTCGTAG
This sequence comes from uncultured Bacteroidales bacterium, assembly GCA_945836755.1. GTDB lineage: Bacteria > Bacteroidota > Bacteroidia > Bacteroidales > Bacteroidaceae > Alloprevotella. The sequence goes on along the minus strand of CAMAMB010000014.1, from coordinate 34,527 downwards.
GTCTCCACGTTTTTGAGCACGCCGTCCTGGTGTATGCCGCTGGAGTGGGCGAAGGCGTTGCGTCCCACGATGGCCTTGTTGGGCTGCACGGGCATGTTCATGAGTGAGCTGATCATGCGGCTGGTGGAGGCTATCTTGCGGGTGTTGATGTTAGTCTGTATGTCGAGGTGGTGACACTTGAGTATCATGGCGATTTCCTCTTCCGAGGTATTGCCGGCTCGCTCTCCAATGCCGTTGATGGTCACCTCGGCCTGTCGTGCGCCGTTGAGAATGCCTTCGAGGGTGCAGGCGGTGGCCATGCCGAGGTCGTTGTGGCAGTGTGTGGAGATGATGGCTCGGTCGATGCCGTCGACGTGGTCCATCAGGTATTTAATTTTGGCGCCGTACTCGTGGGGCAGGCAGTAGCCGGTGGTGTCGGGTATGTTGACGACGGTGGCTCCGGCCTTGATGACAGCTTCGACCACGCGTGCCAGATACTCGTTGTCGGTACGTCCGGCGTCTTCGGCGTAGAATTCCACGTCGTCCACGTAGCGGCGGGCGTATTTCACGGCGGCCACGGCCCGTTCGATGATTTCCTCGCGGGTGGAGTTAAACTTGTAGCGTATGTGGCTGTCGCTGGTGCCTATGCCGGTGTGTATGCGTTTGCGCTTGGCGTATTTCAGGGCTTCGGCGGCGCAGTCGATGTCTTTCTCCACGGCGCGTGTCAGGGCGCAGATGGTAGGCCAGGTGACGGCCTTGGATATCTCGATGACGCTGTTGAAGTCGCCGGGGCTCGAGATGGGGAAGCCTGCTTCGATGACGTCTACGCCGAGGGCCTCCAGCTGCTTGGCCACTTGTATCTTCTCGACGGTGTTGAGCTGGCAACCGGGCACTTGTTCGCCGTCGCGCAGGGTGGTGTCAAATATGTACAGTCTGTCGCTCATAGGGGGTGCGTTAGTTTTTGCGATAATACAATGTGTGGGTAGCGTGATGATGCTACAAAAAATGAAGCCTCAAATCCGATAAGGGAAGTGAGGACTATATGGGTCGGGGATATGTTGCCACGAAGCCACGCTCTTCATACAAGCCATGCCGTCACTTCCGCGTGCCCTGAGCACGCAGGATAATCAGGCTGCTAAGTCGGAAGAAGGAACGGCTCTTCATCTGTGGCGGGTGGTTAACGTTGCCGCAAAAGTAGCAAATATTTTGGAAGAACGGAAGGGCGTGGGCTGTTTTTCACCAAATCGTGCGAAGTTTTATGCCCCGGGGCTGTCTCTTTGGTTGTTGTGTCCCTTGGTGGCCGGGCGGCGTGGGGCTTTGCGTCCATGCCGGGTAGCGGTGGTGCGGCGGTGTTTCGCCGTGGGTGGATGTGTCTCTCCGTGGGTGTGGCGGTGTGTCGCTGTGGGTGCGGAGCCGTGGGTGACGGGCGGGCTCTTCAGTGGGGGCGTTCTGTGTCGCGCGGCTCTTCCTTAAAGGCCGGCCTGTTGCCGGAGGTGCTTGCGGGCAGTTTCTATGATGGTGTCGACGGAGCGGGTGTAGTCTTCGGTGGTGATGTCCACCTTGATGTCGGGGTCTATGCCCATCTCCGTGTGCTGTCCCTGTCTGTCCACCATGGGGCAGGCCGAGAAGCGGAGGCTCCAGCCGTTGGGCAGTTCGCTGCTGAAGGGCAGGCCTGCGCCGCCGCCGGTGCGGTCGCCTATGATGGTCACCTGTGGCAGCCCTTTGAGGTACATCACAAACGTGTTGGCGGCCGAGAAGGTGTGGCGGTTGGTGAGCACGGCCACGGGTTTCTGCCAGCGCTGGCCTGCGTGCGGGGTGATTTCGATGGCCTCGGGGCTGCTGAAGTCGTCGTGCCCCGGCCCTGTCTTGTGGTAGATGTAGCCGCCCACTGTCTTCTCGTTGATGAAGGCGGAGGCTAAGCGCTCGGCGGCTGTCAGCAGGCCTCCTCCGTTGTGGCGCACGTCTATGATGAGGCCGTCACACATGGCTAAGGCCGTCATCACTTCGCTCACATTGCCTTCGCCGAAGAGCAGTTCGAAGGTGGCGCAGCGCACGTAGCCTATGTTGTCGTCGAGCACGCGGTACTTGAGCCCTGCGGCCACGGCGTATTCCTCGGCCCGTCCCAGGTATTTGCGTTCGAGCGAGTCTGAGTAGTTGAGGGGGAAGTCGTCGTACCAGCGGCCGTAGCGTGCCACGTCGTGGGCTGCGTAGAGGTTGACGTGGCCGTCGCGCAGCTCGTAGGTCATCTCGGCCATCACTTCGAAGAGTTGTCGGTCGGTCATGCCTTCGTCTATGCGCGGGGCGTAGCGGCTGCGCACCTCGTTCCAGTCGAGGCCATACTCTTCGGCCTTGTAGGTGAAGAAGCAGTAGCGTGTGTCGAGGGTCGTCCACAGGGCGCTGAAGTTGCCTTGTCGTGTGTTGTCGGGCACGTCTTCTGTCACACAGCCGGTCAGGGCAGTGAGGCAGAGTGTGAGTATGAGTATGAGGGTGGTGTGTCTCACGTTGGGGTGGCGAGTGGGGTGTAGGTCTTTGTCGGACAGTTGGCGGGTGGCTTCTTCGGTCGTGGGGTAGGGCCGGCGGGTCTTGTTGTTGGTTGTCCTGTGTGTGGCTACCAGTTTGGTTCTGCGTGGCCTTCTTCGTGGGTGGCCGTCGGGGCTTCGCGTGAGTTGCTCAGCTGGTCGGTGCCGTAGTCGGGCAGCACTCCCATTCCTCCCGAGCCGCCTGACGAGGCCAGGGGGCAGGAGGTGGCACTGAGCAGACAGAGGTCCGTGATGGCGGGGGCGGTGTATGGGCGTCTTTTCATGTGTGGGTGTCGTTGTCTGGGGGTATATACATTATATATAGGTGTGGGTGGCTTGCTCCCGGCGCGGTGTCGGGGGCAAGCCCGAGGCAGTGTCAGCGCACCATCACCTTTTTGCCGTTCACGATGTAGCATCCCTTTCCGGGTCGGCTTACGCGACGTCCGCTGAGGTCGTAGACTGCGGCTTCCCGCTCTGCGGCGTGGCTGTGGTCGATGCCTGTCTGGGTCTGGTCGAAGCTGAATTCCAAGGCGGCGCTCTGCACGTTGGCTGGCAGCTCGAGGTATGCCTTGAAGCCTTTGAGCGTAAGTCCGCTCACCGAGCCGCTATCTGCATATCCGTAGCGGTAGAAGGCGATGCCTTGGGCACCGTTCTGCAGGGTGTAGAGCCCTTCCGTGGCGGCGGTGGTGTGGTAGGTGCCTGAGAGCTGGCTGGCCGGTGCTGTGGTCGTGGCGGTGGTTACGTCTAAGAGGTAGGTGCCTTTTTCTCCCTTGAGTATGAGGGCTTCGTCGGCCGGTATGGTGCTTTCCACCTCCGTCAGTTGCAGTTTTTCGGTCGAGGCCATGTAGGTGGCGGCGTATGCCTTCAGTGTGGCGGGCAGTTGTAGGGCCATGGGGCTGTAGAGGGTGGAGTAGCCGGCGGCCGATACGCTGACGGGCAGCGTCTTCACCTCCACAAACTCCCAGGCGGTGGTGGCGTCGGTGGTGGCGTTGGTGGTCTGCAGTCCTTCGCTGCCGGCCTTCAGGTAGCTGCCTGCCGTCTCTATGGTGTAGCAGTCGGCCTCGGTGGCATGGGGTGTGAGGGTGAAGGTGCCTGCCTGTCCTATGGCGGCGTGGCGTGTCCCGTCCACGTAGTAGCCTGTGGCGTAGGCCAGGAGCTGGTTGTCGCGGAGCATGAAGATGTTTTGTTCCGTGGGCGTGGAGGCCAGGCGCAGGTCGGTGTTGGTGGCCAGGTTGGCGGGCAGGGTGAGATACTTCTGTGTGGCGCGTGAGCGCAGGCGGTAGAAGCGTTGTGTGGCCGGTGTGTCAGCGGCGTCGGCTATGGGCACAAACTGGAAGTCGGTAGATACGATGACATTGTTGTTGTTATTGCAGAGATAGCCCTTGGGTGAGTCGGCGTAGTGGTAGTTGAGACTGAAGGTGTTACCCGAGCGGCTCAGCTGTGCCAGCCAGAGGGTGTGGTTGATGAGGGCGAAGCTGCCCCAGGTGTACCCTCGGCGCAGGCCGAAGTCGTTGTACGTGTTGGTCATGCCGTCCAAGTAGGGCAAGCGTCCCAGGTCGTCTTTGAGGTAGTAGCTTCCGCCGCTTGCTGTCACCTGTAGCGCCGTGGCTTCGGCCTGTGTGGCGGTCCAGGTCTCTGCGGCCTCGTCGTCGTTGGCCCGGTGGTAGTAGAAGTAGGGGGTAGGGGCGGGGGCTGCCTGATAGCTGCGCAGCAGGTAGCGTCCGGTGGTGGGGTAGACGATGTCGGCGTCGCCGATGTCTCTGAGGTTGTCGAGGGCTTCTATGAGCTGCTGTGCGGCGTCGGTGTCGTAGTTGGTGCGCAGGTGGCCCTCTTCGTCGTACACTTTCAGGTATTGTGTCTTGAATTCCTTGTACACGTCGAGGGTGGGCAGGGGGTAGCCGGGCTCTCCCTCATGGCGCATGAGGTCTGCCATCTCTGCGGCCACGTCGTTGAGGTCTTTGACGGTCGCTGCGTCCTCCGCTACGGGTTCGGGCAGTTCGAATATCTGTGTGTAGGTGTAGGGCGTGCCGCTGATGGTGGCTGTCCAGGTTCGTCTGACGAGGCGTCCCTCTTCGGTCTCCTTGGCGGTGGAGGCGTACGAGGTGGCGGTGGAGGTGGAGCGGTAGGCCACGAGTTCGGGCATGGTGGCGGGTATCTCACTGCGGCTTTTCACTCTGACGTAGGGGGCGGGTGCGTCGGCTCCCGTGTCTTTCTCGCGGAAGAGGTAGCGGGCGTTGGAGCTGTCGAGGCTGAAGCCGCCGGTGCACACGTAGGTGCCGCCGTTCCAGTAGTAGGGGGCGTAGTTGTGGGTCACGCCGTAGACGGCTTCGCCGATGATCTCGACCTTGAAGGTGCCGCCGGTGACGAGGTCGCTATAGTTGTAATAGGGCACTCTCCCTATGGTGATGTAGGGGAAGATGCCTGTCCACGTGCCTGTGTTGGGCAGATTGTCGGCCACGATGTAGGGGTAGGTCTGTCCGAAGTCGGTCGAGAGGCGTATGCGCACCTTGCTTTCTTCGCCGTATAGCTCGGTCTGCGGGGTCCATGCCAGGGTGAACTCCCGTCCCCAGCGGAAGAGGGTGCTGTTGCCGGGCGAGGTGAGGCTGGCGCTGAAGGGCTCGCCTTCTACAATGCGTATCTTGCTCAGCTCGGTGTCGTAGACTGACTGCCGGTGGGCGCCGAGCATGTAGGTGAAGAGACCCGTGCGTGCGGCGTTGGTGTAGGGTTCTACCCAGTCGCTTTCGGGGGCGTTGCCGGCCAGTTCTGCGGGGTTGCGGTAGCGTGTCTGGTACATCACGCAGTTGCTTGTCGTGGGGGCTTCTATGGGTTTGAAGCTGTTGTTGGAGAGTTCGGTGCCTATGTCGAAGGCGTGGGCGGCGTAGAGGGTGGGGTTTTCGGCGTCGTCGGCCTCGTTGGCGAGGGGCAGGTAGAACTGGTAGCTCGAGCCGCGTGTGACGGTGTACTCCCGGCGTATCAGCTCACGTTGCAGCTGTGGCTGCTCGACGCTTTCGTTATAGGCGTAGATGATGTTGGTGCCCTCTGTGTCGGTGTTGCGGCTGAGGTCTTTCTCCGTGCGGTCGGCGTTGGTGTAGATGTTGAGGTTCTTCAGCAGGTTGCGCATGGTTCGTATGCTGCTCAGGGCGAAGAAGTTGCGCGGGTAGCCGTAGCTCATGATGCTCTGTCCCTGTCCGGGTTCTGTGTAGTCGGCGTCGTAGCGTTCGTGGGTGTGTGGGCAGCCGAAGAGGTGGCCCATTTCGTGGGCGATGGTGGTGGCGTGTACCACGGCGAAGCCGGAGGCTTTTGAGTAGCGTGAGGTGGCGCCTCCCTGGGAGGCTTGTCCTTGCAGGCTTCCCACGGCGGGGGTGATGAGCAGCCCCACGTCGTAGTTGTCTTCGCCTATGAGGTTGTTGATCATGGCCGTGGCCTTGGTGAAGTTAGGCAGCCCGTTGTAGTAGAGGTCGTATCCCGTGTTGTTCTCCTGTAACACGAGGCGCTCGTCCTTTACGAGTTGTATGTCGATGCCTACGTCGCGGCGGTAGTAGCTCTGCAGGGTGGCCTCGGTGGCGTCCCACCACTTCTTCACGAGGTCCATGCTGAAGTTGCCCTCGGTGTCGTTGAACTGGTCGAGCACGCCGGGGATGAGACAGAGGGCCACGCGAAACTGGTAGACCTCGCCATTGTTGTAGATGACGTTGCTTGTCAGGCCGGGCAGGCTCTTGCCCTTGATGGCTTGCCGCCGTTGTTGGGCTTCGGCCGCGCCTTGCAGAAAGCGCTGGTAGCGTATAGAGTCTATGCCGGTGGGCCTGACGAGGCAGCACTCGTGATGCTGTGCGTGCAGCCCTAAGGGGCGAAGGGCGGGGAGGGTGAGCAGCAGGAGGCTCAGCAGGAGGGTTTTCTTCATCAGTATCAATGGGTGGAGTTTGTGTACATGGCGGACGGACGCCAGCCGTGGTCTCAGCGTCTCACCACGTATAGCGAGCGTGTGTAGCCTATCATGAAGCAGTTGCGCCAGGCGTGGCGTTTGAGGTGGTTGAGCCGCGACTGCCTCACGTCGCCGGTATAGCCGAGGGTGAGGTGGCTGGCGCGCAGGGGCAGCTGCACGGTGGCGGTCAGACGGCACGAGGGGGCGTTGCCGGGGTGGGTAAAGCGGACCACGCCGTCGCTGTGGCCCAAGGAGAATATTTCGTAGTACGACTGGCCGTATTCGGGGGCGAACTGCACGCCTGCCATGGGGCTGTCTATGGTGAGGCGTGCCACAGCCGTCCTGCGCCGCAGGGTGAAGCTGTATTCGGCCAATGCTGAGAGCAGCAGGGCTGTGCCCAAGCGTCCTTGGGCGGGGTTGTTGGTGCCGCGCAGGTTGTAGGTGAAGCCGGTGGTGAGCTCCATGAGACCGCCTACGCCTATGCGCCAGTGGCCGGAGGGCCGCAGGTTGTAGAGCCAGCCGCCCGAGGCGGTAAGTTCGCCGTCCCACTCCTTGCCGTCGTCGGTGGGCGACTTGACGTAGGCAAAGTGGCCCGAGTAGTAGGCGTGGGTGGTCACGTGGCCGCGTCCCCAGCGTGCGAGGCGCTCCGTGCGTTTGGCTATGGCCACGTCGGTGCCGGTATATTCGAGGGGCGAGAGATAGGTGTCGAGCACATTGGCCCGGCCTATGCCGTAGAGCCACTGTTGCTCCGTCGCCCTGCGTGTGTCGAGGCGGCAGCTGTCGGGCCGGGTGTCGGCCTCGGGCGTAGATGCCAGGGTGCTCAGGGGCAGCCCGACAAGCGCGGCGAGCAGGGCCACGGCTGCCGTCGGCAGGCGGTGGCGCGCCGGGGGTGGGGCTGCGGGTGTGGCGACGGTCTTCATTGGCGGGCCTTATAGATGAGGTAGCCCACCACCACCACGGCCAGAGCGCCAATGGCGTAGCCTATCTCGTGGCTGTAGCGGGTGGCCATGTCGGCCACTTCGCGGGTGGAGCCGGCAGGCAGCTGCGTGTAGATGAGGTAGCCTAAGAAGGCCAGCACGCTGTTCCAGATGCCGGCGCCCAGACTGGTGTAGAGCAGGAAGGTACCCACCTTCATGCCCGACAGACCGGCGGGTATGCTGATGAGCTGGCGCACGGCGGGGATGAGACGGCCGAAGAAGGTGGAGGCGGCACCATGGTCGCGAAAGTAGGTCTCGGCATGCTCCACCTTGGCGCGGTCGATGAGGCAGAGGTGGCCCAAACGGCTGTCGGCAAAGCGGTAGACCAGCGGACGGCCTAACCAGCGAGCCAGACCGTAGTTGATGAGGGCGCCCGCGTCGGCGCCAAGGGTGGCCACCAACACCACGAGTACGATGTGGAGCGGGCTGTCGGGCGTCATGGAGAGGTAGGCCGCGGGGGGCACTACCACCTCGCTCGGAAACGGGATGAACGAACTCTCGATGGTCATGAACACGAAGACCCACCAATAGTTGAGGTTGGCCAGTACGAAGTTGATGAGTGCTGACATGGCGTGGGAGGTTGAGGGTAGGGAAAAACGATGCTGTGTCTGTGTGGGGCAGGGTGGGGCGCGTGGCCCGGCCGCAGGGACGGCGTCGGTGGGGCGAGGCTGCGCAGTCTGCCAATGTCCGGCAAAGGTAGCAAATCTCCCGCATCTATCTCTCTGTCTGAGCCTTTTATGCGGCTCGTGGCGAGATATATGTCTCGCAGCGGCTCCCTGTCCTGCGGCGGGCAGGCAACCGGGCAGGGGCGATGCTGCGCCCCAAGCGGTCTGTCGCAAGCCGGGTGTGGGGCAGGGGATAGTGCACATGGCCGCTGCCTTATATATATTATAGGTGTGTGGGGCCGGGGGATGGGCGGCTGCATGTACATGCCGTTCGACCTACATGTACATCTAAGAAAAACTACATGTACATCCAGTTTTTTCTACATGTACATCTAGTTTTTTCTACATGTACATGCCGTTAAAACTACATGTACATGCCGTTAAAACTACATGTACATGCCGTTCAAGCTACATGTACACCCCGTTCGACTTACATGTACATCTAAGACTTCCTGCCCGAGCGCGCAAGTCCCTTAATGTGTACGTCCGGCCATCCTTGCCTATACCGGCCCGGCTGCCTGCATGTATATCTCATGGCTCGGTAAAGGTTGTACATAACCCTGTGGTCGGTGCCACTTTTATCCATTTCTATTGCCAACTTCATTTGCCACCAAAAACAGTAAATTGGCCACTATTTAAAGATTATTAAGAAACACGCGCTTAAAATTTTTGTTCCCTTTGCGGTGTCCTTCAATATGTTGGGCATACCTTTGCACCCGTCTAAGAAGGACTTTGTTATTCTTCCGCTCTGCTCCGGCCCTTGCTCAGAGAATATATAAGTGGCTGTGAGAGAGTAAAATTATACACCTATTGTTCTCTACCACATGGTGGAGTTGCCGTTACCCTCACTCTGCAAGCCCCGTGTATGAAGGGCAAGAGGGAGAGGTGTGGGCTGATTTCTATTTGTATAATAATACTTTATTCTATCAATCTCATAATCTCTATGAAAAACATCTACATCGCCTGGAGGTTCTGCCTCCTCATGGTCCTGGGGTGTTTCATCTGTCTTGGCGGCCACGCCCAGCTCACAGAGTTGGTGCCGGGCAAGGTATACCGCTTCGTGAACAGGATGTACCCCGGTTACTCCATGTCAGTAGGCTCGATGACGACAGCCATCGGCGCCGCGACGGTCGAAAGTTCCAACTCACAGCTGTGGTATGTGGACGAAGTTTCAAACGACGGCAACAGCGTGCCACGCTACCGCCTGCGCAGCTACGGCAACGGCCGATACCTGCAAGGCGCGGGCCAAAGCACGCAGTGGAAGCTCGTCGAAAGCACCACTACCGACAACACCTATCTCTACCTGCTCACCGTAGGTGACAGCTACAACACGCTGAGTGTGAGCAACAGCAGCAGCGGCAGGAACAAGATGCACTGTGATGGTTCCAAGAACATCGTGGGATGGAGCACCGACGGACAGGCCACCCACTGGACCATCACCGAAGTAGAGCTGACTGCAGCCGAAATCGAAGCCAACTGGACTTCCATCAACAACTTCGTCTTCACAGACTCGCAGATTACAGGCTTCAAGGCGAACCTCGCCGCCATCTTCAGCGATAACGCCTGCACCACGCTCAACAGCACCTATGCAGCCATGTCGCTCAGCGAGCTCCAGGCAGACGCCAACTACACCGCCCTGCCCGTCACCCTGCAGAACATGGTGCTCAAAGTGTGGAACGAACAGAGCGACGACGTGGCTACAGCCTGGGCTGAAGACCACGTCAGCGGCACTGAAAGCCTGGCATGGAGCGGCGACTACGCCAAGCGCTACCGCGTGCAGAACTACGAGATCTACACCAACCGCGACTGCGTGAACTCCGCCCTCAAGATAAACATACACACCAACCTCAACAACCCCACCGGCATCATCACCAAGGAGCGTGACGCCTTATATATAATGGTGGATGGCGAAATCAAGGAGGGCGCTTCGCTCTACCTCGGCAGCTACTCCGGACACGGACAAGCCGGCAACGCCACCGACGGCGTGCAGCTCCATACAGGTCTCAACGTCATCCCCTGCTTCGTGGATAAACAGTGGACCTGCATCTACTACACCGCCAACACCATGAAGGCATGGGACGGCACGACCAACAAGGGCGCCCATCCCCTCTCCTTCTACCCCGACCTAAAGATACACATCGAGGGAGGTAACGTCAACGGTTACTACAACGAGGTGGGCGACGCTCTCTACGCCCACGGACGCACCGGCGAGAACGTCACCCCCACCGGCGACAACGAATACGACTGGGACTACCTCGCAGCCCGCAACGTGCTCGACGACATCACCATCGTGGGCAAGCGCATCGTCTTCCAGTTCAACTTCAGAGAACCCGTGGTAGAAGGCGGAACTTCCTATCACGGTACTGAATACTACTTCACCGCCGACGCCGAAGGCAACCGCCTCGTCCGCGTGCCCGACTTCCTCGAGCGCTGGAACCGCGTGGTATGGGCGCAGAACTTGACCATGGGCCTGGAAAGCGCCGAAAGTGTGGCTTCCGCCAACTCACTCTTCCCCACCCTCGACGATCGCTCCCGCGGCGTCTATGCCTATACGGGTAACGACGGCGAATATGCCTCCTCCTACGAGGACTACTACCGCATGCACTGCCTCGCCATCGGTATCCCCACCGGTTACATGTCCGGCGGCTGGACCAGCAGTAACTATAACTACTCCACCTTCCAGAGCATCATCCAGGGCATCATCGACCAGGCCGGTGCCGTCTGGGGGCCCGCCCATGAGATAGGACACCAGCACCAAGGGCCTATCAACATGAACGGCCTGACCGAGGTGACCAACAACCTCTTCGCCAACATCTGTGCCTGGTATGGCGGCCTCGCCACCAGCCGCACCAACGGCGGAGAGGGCGACCTCACCCGAGTGCTCAAGGCTTACAACGAAGAGAACAGCGACTTCTTCACCAACAACATCTGGGCACAGACGCAGATGTTCTACAAGCTCTGGCTCTACTACCATCTCGCGGGACACAACAACAAGTTCTATCCCCGTCTGTTCGAGATGCTGCGCCGCGACCCCATCACCCGCACCTACAACCAGCTCGACGTGCAGACCGTGGAGAACGGCACCGTGGTCACCGGTAAGACCCCTCTCCTCCACTTCTACAAGAAGTGCTGCGAAGCCGCCGGCGAAGACCTCACCGAGTTCTTCCGCGCCTACGGCTTCTTCACCCCGATGGACAAGCGCTACGTGGGCGACTACTCCAGCTCCGAGTACACCCAGACGCAGGCACAGATAGACGCCACCATCGCCTATGTCAAGGCTCTGGGATACCCCGAGAACCACACCGTGCTCTTCATCAACGACTGCACCACCGGCGCCACCTTCTACCAGCACGACGGCGTGACACCGAGAGCGTGGTGGGACAACAACACCTACTCCGACCTCGGCGCCTACACCGACTATAACGGCACTACCTCCAACGACGAAGTGACGGGAACCTACGAACTCACCGCCTCCAACGGCACAGCCACCATGAGTGGCGCTACAGGCGGTGTCGGCTTCCTCATCTACGACGCTGACGGCAACCTCCTCTCCTTCTCCTCCGACTACTCCTTCCCCCTGAGCGACACCGCCCTCCTCGCCGTCGCCAAAGGTACGGCCACCGTGCAGGTGCTCAACGCTGAAGGCAATGCCACCCCCGTGGTATACGACGGCGGTTCCGCTGCCATCAGCCTTCTCTCCGGCTTGCTCGACGATGTGAAGAATGTGGTGGATGCTGTCGACAACGGCGGCACTTCCGGCACCGACTACACCAAGGTGGGCTTCTACAAGCAATCAGAAGTGGCCACCCTCATCAGCCTCTACAACCAAGCAAAGGCACTCTACGACGAAAACGCACAGAGCGGCTACGTCAGCGCCTACAGCGCCCTCAAGGCAGAGTATGACGCCGTCATGGCCAACGAGTTCGCCCGCGTCGCTCTCCTCCCCGGAAGCACCTGCGTGCTGGTGAACAAGAGCGCTTCCTCCATCTACATCAACGAGACAGTGACTACCACCAACGACGTCACTACCAAGAAGGTGACCACCGCCAACGTCAGCGGCGGCGTGGTGGTGGCTAACGTGCCCGAGCCGGGACAATGGATTGTGGAGGCATCCACCACCACCGCCGGCGCCTACACCTTCAAGAACGCAAGCACCGGCGACTACTGGCTGGCACTCTCGCAGAGCACAGAGTTACTTGCCGGCGCCGACAAGAAAGACTACACCCTCGTCGACAACAACAACGGCACCTGGGGCATCAAGTACACAGGTAACAACCAGCTCATCCACAAAAGCGGTGGTAATCAAATCGTAGGTTGGTGGGACACCACCAACCAGAACTCCCACTGGTACATCACCATGGTGAGCAAGGACGAAGTAACGGAAGCCACCGCCAACCTGCAGACCCTCGTGGCACAGACCACCGCCCTCATGAACAAGATGGCGAACGTCAGCGGCAAGGGCGCACAGGACATGAGCACCTTCCGCATCACCTCTAACGCCACCGAGCAGGGCCACGGCACCGAACTCATGGTGGACGGCGACAAGACTACCTTCTTCCACACCGTGTGGAGCGGCACCGCCGTCAACGAGAACCACTACTTCCAGATTGACTGCGGCGAAGGTCTCAGCCTCGGCGACTTCGTGCTCAGCTACACCACCCGTCCCGACGGCACAGGCGGCAATGACGCCCCGACCAACATCATCATCACGGGTAGCAACACCACCGACGATGAAGGCAACGTGATTGACTGGGAAGACATCACCACCCTCAGCGAAGGCCTGCCCACAGACAAGGCAGCCTCCTACACCTCCCCCACCATAGGCAGCAGCTCCAACACCTACCGCTACCTGCGCTTCACCGTGACCACCGCCTCGGGCGGCACCTTCGGAGGCTACTACTACTTCGGTATTGCCGAGCTGGGCATCTCTCGCCCCGAGGCACAGGTGAACTCCATCGTAGCCAAATACGCCGCCGACGCCCTCGGCGCCAACAAGCTGACAAACGACAAGCTTATCACTGCCGACGGCGTCCTCTACGACTCCAAGCAACTGCTCGCAAGTGGTACAGCCACTGCCTCCGACCTGACGACGCAATACGAGACCCTCAAGGCGCAGTATGACATCCTGCTCGCTACCTCCAACGCCGCAGAGAATGCTGACCTCTACGCAGCTAAGGCTGACCTCCAGACGGTTATCAGCAACACCCAGACGCTGCTCGACGAATGCGGCGCCGTGAACATCGTAACGGCAAACGTGCCGCTGCAGAGCTCAGACGTATACTGCAACGCACCCTACACCGCTCAGAATAATGGCGACTACACCGTGCAGGGCGACGATGGCTATCACCTCCTTGACGGTGATAAGACCACCTTCCTCCACACCGACTACAGCGGCTCCAACTCTGCCGACGGCCTTGACCACTACGTCCGCATCAACACCGGCGCAGCAGGCGTCGACGTCTTCCGCATCCTCTACACCACCCGCAACTCCGGCGATGGTCAGCCTACCTCCATGGTGATAGAAGGCTCTAACGAGGAAGCCGGTACCTACACCGAGCTCGCCACCCTCACTAAGGACGACGAGACGAACCGGCTGCCCATTACCACCGGCACCGACTACGTCAGCGACTACTTCGGCGCTCTCGGCACTACCTACCAGTATATCCGCCTCCGCGTGACGGGCAATAAACTCAATCAGCAGAAGGGCGGCCACTACTGGTTCTGCCTCGCCGAGCTCAGCATCGAGAAGAAGCCCTCAACCACCATTACCAATAACAATGTGGGCGCCGTGATGGATGCCGACATACTCACCACCTACAACGCCATAGAGGCAGCCCAGACGGCATACGACCTGGCCACCACCGTGGCACAGCTGAACGCCGCCCAGGCCGACCTCCAGGCACAGTATGACGTCCTCAACACAGCCAAGACCGCAAACGTAGAAGGACGCAGCGACTTGAAGGCCGCCATCGACGACGCCACCACTCTCAAGAACAGCTGCTACGAGACCGACGCACAGGGCAACAACGTCGTGAAGGCCGACTATCTCTCCAACCCCAACTTCTCCCTCGAAGACCTCCAGGCTTTGGAGAGCGCCATCACCGCTGCCACCACCGTCTATCGCACCGCCTCTGCCACCACAGAGCAAGTGACAGCACAGGTGACCGCTCTCACCGCAGCCATGGCCCAGCTCAACCGCAGCTTCGACTACATGGCGCTCCCCATCACCCTGACCACCAACGAGACCGCACCGGTGAAGTACGTCATGTACGTAAACCGCGGCGCCAACATCCTTTCGCAGTACCGTGGCACAGTATGGCCGGACGACAATGCTGAAGCCAACAACTACAAGATACATCTCGCTCCCAACGGAGTAGACCATGGTAACCCCTACCAGGCATTCTACTTCACCCGCGGTACATCCGGCACCCAGCTTCTGCTGAAGGCCGCTGCCGACGGCCGTACCTTCGCCGCAGAAACTGGCAACCTCGTGACAAACGGCTACAACAAGGTGGCTGCTTACGACATGGCCACGACCTCTGCCACCTTCGCCGCCCAAGAGTGGGTGATGGTGGCCAACGAGAGCAATAGTGGCTGGTTCAACATCAAGGCTGTGCCCGCCGACGCAGAAGATGCCAACATCTACTACCTCAGCAACTGGGGCGGCGTCAACGGCAACCAGAACTACGGCTTCTACGGTGAGGTGAACGACTCGGGCAACCTCTTCCGCTTCGAAGCTTGGCAAGAGGCCGACAAGTCTGCCCTCGAAGCAGCCATCGCCAGCCTCAACAGCGCCTATGACTCCTGCTACGACATCGACGGCGACAACCGCACCCTCAAGGCTGCCTACGCCGACAACGACAACTTCGACGCCACCGTGCTCGACGGTGTGGCCACGCTCGTGAGCGAGGCACAGACCGTGCTCGCCGACGCCGACCAGTATCAGCTGGCCGCAGAGGCAAAGGCTGCCGAGCTCAACGCAAAGATTGCCGACATCCGGGCTCAGCAGAACCTCGCCACGCTGCCTGTCACGCTGACCACCGACCCGAACAGCCCCGTGCTCTACACCATCCACTTCGAGCGCGACGCCACGCCCTACTACCTGCAATACCGCGGCGATGAAAGCCATGGCGACAGCAGAGACCAGTACGACTACAACAAGCTGAAGTATAACGCCACGCTTGAAGGCGGCAACATCTACCAGGCCTTCTACTTCACCCGTGGCACAGAAGGTGCACGTCTCTACATGCACGCCGCTGCCGACGACAAGGTCTTCTCCGTCATCACCGGCGACCTCGGCGCAGGTGCCGGCAAGGTGAAAGCCTTCGCCGCCGACGAAGCCACGCAGACCTTCGACGCTCGCCAGTGGACCATCACAGCCAACGCTGCCAACGATGGCTGGTTCAACATCGCCCCCGCGCCCAATGCTGCGACGCCCGTCTATCTCCACAACTGGAATGGCATCATTGAAAATCCCGACAACATCGGTTTCGAAACCGACGCCGACAATGCCGGCTCGCTCTTCCAGTTCGCTCCCTATCTGCCGCCCGACAAGACAGCCCTCAACGCAGCGCTCGCAACCCTCAACGCCGCCTACGCCGACTGCTTCTCCGACGCTGAGTGCACTACCATCAAGTCCGACTACGCCGGCTCGCTCAACCTCACCGCTGCCAACCTCGCCAAGGTCAAGGCTGTGATTGACGCAGCCCAGGCCGTCAGCGACGACACCTCGGTGTTCCAGCCCGCAGTCGACGAGCAGACCGCCCTCGTGCAGGCTCAGCAGATTATCCTGCAGAAGCTCGTGGCATACGCCGCCCTGCCCGTCAAACTGACCACCGACCCCGCTGCTCCGCACTACTATCGTATCTACGTGAACCGCAGCGGTCGTCCCCTCTGGCAGGCACGCACCACCAGTGATCCCAGCAGCACCAAGGTGCAGCTCACCACGGACTACGACCTCGGCGTTGACCGTCAGGCATGGTACTTCACCGCTGCCTCTGAGGCTCCGAAACTCTACATCGTGAACAAAAACACCACCGACCGCGTACTCGCCTGCACCACCGGTGACTTCGCAGTGGGCGCCGGCAAGCTCCAAGGTCTCGCCGTCGACGCGGCGAACGTGGGTGCCAACGAGTGGACCATCACCAACGAAGCTTCCACCAGCGGCTGGTACAACATCACCACCGTGAAGACCACCACCGCGGCGGACGGAAGCAGCACCAACACCACCTTCTACATCTCCAACAATGGTGGCGTGAGCAAGAACATGGGCTTCTATAACAATGCCACCGACGGCGGCTCCAACTTCCAGTTCGAGGAAATCGACCCGACCCGTAGTGCTGCCTACAATCAGCTCTACAACTACTTCCACAACGAGACGAAGATTGCGATTGACATGACGGCAGAAACGAAGGCCTTCCCCTCGGAGTTGATTAGTAATACTGCCATCGGCTACTACCCCGAGAGCTTGGCCTCCGCCTATACCGATGCCTACGTCCCCGCCTACTACTATCTTGAGTACGGTGGTGAAGACAGCTTCCTCACTGCCGCTTACGATGCGCTCGTAGCTGCCAACGAGGCGCTCGTGGTCAACGAGATTGACTTCGATGCCTATTATCTGCTACGCAGTGCCAATTCCGGCTACTCCTCCGGCGCCGTCATCTACGCTAAGCCCGAGGAAAACAAGGCTTACTGGCGTCTCGCCAATATGGCCGAGGTCAACACTCCCTACAACGTCAACCTCAACAACGGTACTCGCGACAACGGCACAAACACATATTGGAAGACCTGGACCAGCACAGCGACACCGGCAGTGACCCTCGTCTCGAATGCCAACAACGCTTCCACAGCCGCCGACAACAGCCTCCTGCTGTATAGCGGCAATGACAACAGAGCCACCTATACGCTGAATGCTCCCTCAGGCTACGTGATTGACACATATTCCCTCAGCTTTGCCAACAGCAACCACTCTCAGGCCCTCACTCTGACCTTCAACGACGACAGCCAGCAGTACACCACCACGAGCCTCACCCAGATTCGCACCGTGACCAACTGCGGCAAGTCCTCCGTGGTCATGACGCTCGCAGGCCCCAACAGCAACGCTGTCTCCGTGACCGACTTCAGCCTCACGATACGCCCCGCCGCTTCTGAGACCGACGCCGTCAGCGTATGGCAGTTTGAGCAGGGAGAGAACGGAGAGGTCTACCTCAAGAACCTGCACACGGGCACCTATATGACACATACCGGCAACAGTTACAGGGCACGTCAGCTTTCCACCAGCCCGCAGCCCGTCACCTTCAGCCTGCTCGGCGACAGCCAGCTGAACATCAAGGTGAATGGAAATCAACTCCACGCTCAGAGGGACCTGAACTGTGTGGTAACCTGGGATGGCGGCAAGAACTCCGCCTCTGCCTGGTACATCGAGAAGCTCGACGCTCCCGAAGAGATTAACACCCGCGTCGCTGTCACCAAGTACGGCCGCGCCGGTCTCTACCTCAACTATCCTGCCATCATACCCGCAGGCGTAGAGGCACACTACGCAGCCAGTGAAGCCGATGCCATCATCAACAGCGGTACGACCAGCTACCTCAGCCTCAGACCCATCACGGACGTGCTGCCTGCCAACACGGCTGTCATCATCACCGCGCCCGCCGGCACATACGACTTCAAGCTCTCGACCACCGACGAGGGTACAGCCCCTGCCACCAACCTCTTCCAGGGTTCTCCCTACACCACCTATGTACAGGGCGAAGCAGGCTACAAGTACTACCTCTTCGGCGTCAAGAACGAGGTTGTCGGCCTCTACTGGGCATGGCTTCAGTACGACGCTAACGGCGGCACCACTGACGAAGATAGCAACTCCACCGTGGGTACTGACAACGGCGGCTACTTCAGGGTTACTGCCAATAAGATGTACCTGCCCTGGCGCACCGAGCAGGGCACAGCCTCTGCCTTCACCTTCAGATTTGGTACTCAGACCGACGTAGAAGATGCGCTCCTCGGCTCCGAAACCAAGGAGACCATCTACGACCTCTCCGGACGCCGTCTCCAGCGCATCGACCAGACCGGCATTTACATTGTCAACGGTCAGAAGCGCTTCGTCAAGGTCGCAGGCACAGGTGCCTCAGTGGTACGCTAACGTTCTAACCTGTTTACTCCTATCCTACTATGAATAAGAAAAAAACATCAGCAGCCGCTACCATAGCGCGTCGTACTTACGTCGCTCCCCAATGCTCCGTTGTCATGTTGTTCCCGGGCAGCCACATCCTTGATGGGTCTACGGCCTTTGGGGAAGGGCCGGCAGACGAGGACGATGGTTGGGCGGAGCTGTCCAACAAGCGCGACAAGCACGACCAGTCCGACAACGCTATCTGGAAGAACATGAGCAAGTAACCCCCTCGCTCAGCCCCTTTCCCCTATCGGGACATCCATATTTCCACCCCCTGACGGCCTTTCTGTGGTCTTCAGGGGGTGGATGCTGTTTGGTGGGTAGCGTTTCTCGTCGGCCTCTCCGTTTCTCCCCGGTGGCCTCGGCTGTTGTCCGCGTTCCTTGCCCGGGTCCGTGGCCGCCTTCTGCCGTCCCCCGTGGTCGTTGCGGCCGCCTGCTCCGTGCGTTGCCGTGGGCCGTCCCGTGGCCCCGTCGTGGCCCCGCTGCTGCTCCATCAGTCGGTCGTGCCGTCCCCGCTGGCCTGCCCCGTCGCCCCGTTTCCGGCCTGTAGTGCCCCGTAGGCAGGGCGTTTCTCCGATTTTTTCGTACCTTTGTCTCCATCCTTCCAAGCCATGTCGACCGCCCCGCCCCGCCGCAGCTCCTGCCATCGCTACAGCCCGGGGCCGTCGCCATCTTGGGCATAGGCTTTTCTCCACACCATGAGCGACGAACTCCATCCCCTCCCCACCGACGCCACCGAGCCCGTGGCCCACACCGACTACCATCCTGCCGCCGCCGTCAAGGATGCCCAGGGCAACTACCAGCTGACCGGCATGTACCGCAACTGGTTTCTCGACTATGCCTCCTACGTCATCCTCGAGCGCGCCGTACCCCATCTAGGCGACGGCCTCAAGCCCGTGCAGCGGCGCATACTCCACTCCATGAAGCGCCTCGACGACGGACGCTTCAACAAGGTGGCCAACATCGTGGGCCATACCATGCAGTTCCACCCCCACGGCGACGCCTCCATCGGCGACGCCCTCGTCCAGTTGGGGCAGAAGAACCTCCTCGTCGAGTGCCAGGGCAACTGGGGCAACATACTCACCGGCGACGGCGCCGCCGCTCCCCGTTACATCGAGGCCCGCCTCTCCAAGTTCGCCCTCGACGTCCTCTTCAACCCCAAGACCACCGAGTGGAAGCTCTCCTACGACGGCCGCAACAAGGAGCCCGTCTCCCTGCCCGTCAAGTTCCCCCTCCTGCTCGCCCAGGGCGCTGAAGGCATCGCCGTCGGCCTCTCCGCCAAGATTCTGCCCCACAACTTCGGCGAGCTCTGCGACGCAGCCATCGCCTGCCTCCACGGAGAGGAGTTCCACCTCTATCCAGACTTCCAGACCGGCGGCGCCATCGACGTCAGCCGCTACAACGACGGCCTGCGGGGCGGTGCCGTCAAGGTGCGCGCCCGCATAGAGAAGCTCGACAGCAAGACCCTCGCCATACGCGAGATACCCTTCGGCAAGACAACCTCCTCGCTCATCGACTCCATACTCAAAGCCAACGAGAAAGGCAAGATCAAGATACGCAAGGTCGACGACAACACCGCCGCCGAGGTGGAAATCCTCGTCCACCTCACTCCCGGCACCTCCGGCGACAAGGCCATCGACGCCCTCTATGCCTTCACCGACTGCGAGGTCAGCATCTCCCCCAACTGCTGCGTTATCGACGATAAGAAGCCCAAGTTTCTCACCGTCAGCGACGTGCTTCGCCGCAGTGTCAGCTCTACAATGGCGCTCCTCGAGCAGGAGTTGCGCATACGTCGCGCCGAACTTATGGAGAGCCTCTTCTTCGCCTCGCTCGAGCGCATCTTCATCGAAGAGCGCATCTACAAGGACCGCGCCTTCGAGCAGGCCCGTGACAACGACACCGCCATCGCCCACGTCGACAGCCGCCTCGACCCCTTCAAGGCCCAGTTCTTCCGCCCCATCACCCGCGACGACATCCTCCGCCTCTTCGACATCAAGATGGCACGCATACTCAAGTTCAACAAGGCCAAGGCCGACGAACTCATCGCCCGCATGAACGAAGAGGTGGCGCGCATCGACCACGACCTCGCCCACATGGTCGACGTCACCACCAACTGGTACACCCTCATTCGCGACAAGTACGCTGCCCGCTACCCACGCCGCACCGTCATAAGATCCTTCGACAACATCGTGGCCACCAAGGTCATCGAGGCCACAGAGAAGCTCTACATCAATCGCGAAGAGGGCTTCATCGGTACCTCCCTCAAGAAGGACGAGTTTGTCGAGAATTGCTCTCCCATCGACGACGTCATTATCTTCTACCGCGACGGCACTTACAAGGTCACCCGTGTGCAGGAAAAAGTCTTCATCGGTGAGACCGAACGCGCCAAGGCCGAGCGCAAGAAGAAGGTAGAGATCATACACATCGCCGTGTTCAAGAAGGGCGACCAGCGCACCATCTACAACGCCGTCTACCGCGACGGAGCCACCGGAGCCTGCTTCATCAAGCGCTTCAACGTGACCGCCATCACCCACGACCGCGAGTACGACCTCACCACAGGCGCTCCAGCCAGCCGGGTGCTCTACTTCACCGCCAACCCCAACGGCGAGGCTGAGGTCATCAAGGTCACCTTCCGCCCCAACCCCAAGCTCAAACGCATAGCCATGGAGAAGGACTTCGGCGAGGTGCTCGTCAAGGGACGCGCCAGCCGGGGCAACCTGCTCACACGCCTCGACGTTCACCGCATCACCCTCAAACAGCACGGAGGGTCGACCCTCGGAGGCCGACAGGTATGGTTCGACCACGACGTGCAGCGCCTCAACTACGACGGGCGCGGCCAGTACCTCGGCGAGTTCCACTCCGACGACCTCGTGCTCGTCTGCCTCGACAACGGCAACTTCTACACCACCGGCTTCGACCTCAACAACCACTACGAGCCTACCGGCATACTGCGTGTAGAGAAGTTCGATGAAAGCAAGGTGTGGACCGCCGTCCTTTTCGACGCCGATCAGCAGGGCTTCCCCTATGTCAAGCGCTTCCCCCTGGAGCGCGCTCAGCAGTCGCGCCCCGCCAACTTCCTGGGCGAGAACCCCGCCTCGCGCTTCGTGCTCCTCACCGATCAGGCCTACCCGCGCCTGCTCGTCACCTACGGCGGCGCCGATGCCTTCCGCGAACCCATGGAGGTCGACGTAGAGCAGTATATAGGCGTCAAGAGCTACAAGGCTAAGGGCAAGCGACTTACCACCTGCGAGGTGGAGCGCATCGAAGAGCTCGAGCCCCTGCGCTTCCCCGAACCGCCTGCAGAGCCGGAGGCCGACGCTGACGATGCCGAGGCCGACGCCACGGCATCCGCCGACGCCCCGTCACCCCGCAGCCTCTTCGAAGAAGAGTAATCGCCGGCCGGCGGACCGACATCCATAGCCTCATCTCCATAGAGCCCGGGCTGCCTCCCATTTTTACGGGAAGCAGCCCGGTTTTTCCTACATGTACATGTAGTTTTTCCTGGATGTACATGTAGTTTTTTCTAGATGTACATGTAGTTTTTCCTGGATGTACATGTAGTTTTTTCTAGATGTACATGTAGTTTTAACGGGATGTACATGTAGGATAGTCTACACGTGCACCGCCGCCCGGCGACAACCGGGCGCGCCGAATGATGATGCTCGATGAAAATGTCGGCACGTGTGCCCCCCTGAGAGGGCGAATAGATCAGGATTGGGCGTAAGCCCTACCTACGAAGCGCTCCCCCTCTCTCCCAGAGTCCCGACGGGGCGAGGACATGGCGTTCGCCCTCTCCCGGCGTTCGCCCACCGTCTTGGCCAATGTGCCCGGCCCCTTCAGGACCGGGAAAATAGGGGTGGCCCGCTTAGATAGTGCTCACTCCCTATCCTGTATTGTCTGCCCCCTTCAGAGGCACCTTCTCAATGCCGGCCTATACGTGTGGCCCTCGCCGCGCCCGTTTCCCCTATGCCGGCATACACATCTATCAATCACCGCGGGGGTGGTTGCAATGACGTCATGCTATGCAATCCACCCCCGCGGGCTGTCTCCGAAGAAAGGAATGTGTATGTAAGCGCGCCTCAGAACTTCCAACGCACGTCGATGCCGAAGTGGCGGGGAGCGTTATACTGGGCGAAGCGGTGGCTCATGTTTTCAAACTCAAAGGTGGAGTAGCGCGTGTCGGTCAGGTTGCGCGCCCAGAGGCTGATGCTGCCGTTGCCCACCTCTGCGCCGAGTCGTGCGCCTATCACGGCGTGGAAGGGGCGGCTGTACCGGTTGAGCTCGTCCCACTTGACGTTGCCGTTGCCCTTGACGTCGATGCCGGCGAAGAGCGCCTTCACCACGCGGCTGCGGCCCGCCTTGGCGGCGAGGGGCTGGCGGAAGTCGGCAGAGGCGCTCATGGTGTGGAGGGGCACGAAGGGCACGCGGCTGCCGCGGAGGTTCAGCTCGTCGCTATAGTCGTAGTCGCGGAATTCGGCGTAGGTATAGCCGTAGTTGGCGGTGAGGCGCAGGCGGTCGGCGAGGAGCGAGGCGCGCAGTCCCAGCTCGGCGCCCATGCTGGCGGAGCGGCCAGCGTTGACCACGGTGCGCCCGAACTGGCTACCGGCGAAGCGGGCCAGCTGCTGGTTGCGTGTGGTCATGTAGAAGGCGGCGGCGTCGACCCACAGGCGGCGTTGCAGCAGGGTGAGGTGAGTGCCGGCCTCGTAGCTCCATGCCGTTTCGGGCTTATAGTAGAGTGTGGCCACGTCGGGAGTGGCCGGTATGTGGGGCGAGAGGGCGCCGTTCATCATGCCCAGTATGGCCTCTTTGCGTTCGGGCGGCAGGGGCAGGGCGCTGATTTGCTGGGTGCTGAAGGCCTGCACGCCCTGCATGATGGAGCGGCGGAGCATAACCTGGCTGAGGTCGGAGTAAGCCTGTATGTTGTAGCCGCCGGCGCGACATCCCTTGGTGGCCGAGAGGTACACTTGTCCGCAGCCCGAAGGCAGGCGGTAAGCTATGGCAATCTTGGGCAGCAGCTGCCACGTGTCGCGGTGGAGTTTTCCGGCGAGGGCGGGGTCGGCCTGAAGGTCGGCGTCGAGGCTCATCTGCGGCCCCATGCCCATGGCGAAGTGGTAGTCGACGGCCCGGGCGGCGCCCGAGTGGAGGTTGAGGCTGCGGTGGTCGTAGTCGGCGCGGAAGCCTAAGGTGAGGTCGAGGCGGCGCAAGGGGAAGTCGGCCACGGTGGCCTGCCCGAAGAGGGCGGCGTTGAGGGCCGGCGTCTTGAGAGCAGCGTTCAGGGGGAGCGTAGGGGCGGTGAGGGCGAGGCTCATGGGCGGCTGAGCGGGCAGCGCACTGGCGAACATGCCATTGAGATAGCTCATGCCGTCGGCGTAGAAGGTCACGGGGCAGTCGGTGTGGAGGTGCTGATACATGAAGAAGGCTCCCGTGGTCCACTTACAGCGGCTCTCGGGGTCGCGGCTGCGCAGGGCTATCTCCTCGGTGAGGTTGCTCATGCGTTGCTGCTGCTCGAGGGTGAAGATGTCGCGGGCCGTGAAGTCCTGGTCCATAAAGAGAAAGTCGTCGATGTACTGCCAGGCCGTAGTGGAGGTAAGCACGAAGTGGCTGAAGTCGTGCTCCACGCCGAGGCCCGTGTTGAGCAGGTGGCGGCGGTAGGTGGAGGGGCGGTTCTGATAGATGCCGTGGGGCAGGGGATTGGTGGCGGCTGTGGCGCTCAGGTCTTCGACGAGGTGGTAAGGGTTGGCGTCCTGGTCGGTGTACTGGTAAGAGGCTGTCCAGTCTATCTTGACGAGGTCTGTGGGCTGCCACACCCATCGCAGTTTGGCTCCGGCGTCGGAGGCGGCGTCTTGCTTGTGGCCCGTGGTGCGGTTGGTGAAGAAGCCATTGCTGCGGTCGTAGAAGGCGCTGAGGCTGAGGCCCATGGCTTCAGCGGGATGGAGATACGTGGTGAAGGCGGCGTGGGTGGCAGCACTGCGTGTGGCAAAGCCTGCCTCCACCTCCGTGCCGCTGTGGTGCAGGGGGTTGGCGGTGAAGACCCTGAGCACTCCGCCCATGGCGCCGCGGCCGTAGAGCGTGCCCTGCGGGCCGCGCAACACGTCGACGCGCTCCACGTCGCAGAAGGTGAAGTCGTAGCCCGTCTTGTCTATGTAGGGCACATTGTCAACGTACATGCCCACGGCGGGAGTATTGATGCGCGACCCTATGCCGCGTATGTAGAGCGCCGAGGTGAGGCGGCTGCCGTAGTCGGGCTGGTGGAGGTTGGGGGCAAGGGCGCTGAGGTCTTTGGCGGCGTGGATGCCGCGCAGCCGGAGCGCCCGGGCGTCGAAGAGAGACACGCTCAGCGACTGCTTGCGCAGGGCACCGGTCTCCTTAGGAGAGGCCACGACGACGGCCTCTTCTATTTCGAAACTCTTGGCTGTATCGCCGGCCAACGGAAGCACGGCGGTCAGAAGGGGGAGAAGGATGGACATAAGGGGAAAGGGTATGAATGAACGGGTGCAAAGTTACGTAGGTAACTCTACACCCGTTATCCTTATTTATGGGGATAAAGTGACGCAGGCGCCGGACCGGGCCGGCGGTGGGCCGCAGCTGTGGAAGGTCCGGGCTCACGCTCGGCGGCGCGTGGCGGAGGCGGCGGTCAGAATATCCACTTGGCGCCGAGGCAGGGCCGACACTTGAAGCCGGAGGTGGAACCGAAGTGCTCGCTCAGCTCCACCTCGGTGCCGACGTGCAGATTGTCTACGCCGAAATGGCGCCCCACGTTGTACCACAGCTGAGGCTCGGTGAGGAGGACGTAGTGCTCCGTCTTGGAAGCGAGCACGGCGGAGGGCTCGGCCGTGGCGTCGGCCGGGGCGCTGACGACCATGTGGAAGTCGGTCTGGTGCTTCTCGCGCCAATAGTCGAGGAAGCCCGAGAAGGTGAGGCCCTTGACGCCGAAGAGGTCCCGACATGCCCAGACGGCGGTGAACTGGAAGGGCAGGTCGGCGTCGGTCTTCATGATGTGCTTATAGAGCAGCTGGAGAGTGAGGGTGTGGCGGAAGGTGGCGTCGTGCATGAAGTACTCCACGCCGCCGAGCCAGGCGTGGTTGATGGGGTAGGAGGCGGTGATGCCGCCGTTGTACTCCACGTGGAGGCTCCATGGCGCGAGGGCTTTGTGCTTCTGCCAGAAGTTGAGGCTGCGGGCAATCTCGAGGTAGCTGCCTCCCGGCGCGCAGTTAGGGCCTGCGGTGTGTTTGTCGTAGTTGAAGTCGGTGTCTACAAAGAAGAAGGTGCTGCCCCACTTGTCGGCCTTGAACATTTCGAGGGTGAGGGTGGTGAAGCGGCGGTCGTCGCCGAAGTCGTAAAACAGCTGGGCGTTGACCTGGGCCATTCCCCTTAGCGGGCCGAGGGTGAGGAGCAGGGTGAGGAGCAGGCGGAGTGTGCGTGACATGTGTGGGAGAATGTGGGGGTTAAGTCAGAATAGTGGCGCGAAGGTAGCAATAAAACTTGGCATCGGGGGCATGCAGGCCGCATATACTTAGGGCCGGGCGGCGGTGCGGCGGTGCTGCCGGCGCGATGTGGGTGGTCATGGCGCAGTACGTCTGCGGTGCAGGCGGCAGGGTGGGCGGTGCAGGTGGCAGGGTGGGCGGCATTCCTTGGCGCGGCGGCGGGACATAAAAAAGGTGCGCCGCCAGGCTGTGGTGGGGGCGCACCTTATAGTACGATGGTCTACGTGAGACCGTTAATCTTCGTTGGTCCAGCTTTCAGACGACCAGCCTCCTTTTTGGTTGCTGTATTCTTCGGTGTCGGTCCAGTCGTCTTTGATCTCAATGCCTGAGCCGGTGAGCAGGCTCTCGGCCGTGTGGAGGTTCACCGCTTGGGTGAAAGGCTTCTTATATTGTTTCATGATGCGGTTGACTTTTGAGGGGAGTGGTTACTTGACTAAGACTTTCTTGCCACCGACGATGTAGAGGCCCTGTGGCAGCTGGCTCTTGCGGAGCATGACGCGCTGTCCCTGTAAGTTGTAGATGGGAGCGTCTGCAACGTTGACGGTGTCGATGGTCTGTATGCCGGTGGCGCTTCCGAGCAGTCTTTCGAGGGAGAAGCCGTTGGCAGAGGCTATTTCCTTGGGCACGGTGAGGTAGGCGGTAGAGCCCTTGGTGAGCTGGAAGGCTGCGCCGGTGGCGTTGCCCATGTAGAAGCCGGGTACGCCGTCCTTGACAGCGAGCTTGTAGTAGCGGCAGATGGCGTCGGCGTATTTGGCAGACGTGGTGGTAAGGCCGTCGGCGGCGCGCTGGTATTCGAGGAAGTTTTCGCCGGTGTAGGCGCTCACTGACTTGTTGAGCACGGCGGGATAGTAAGCCTTGGCGGTCTCGTCGTCAGCGTAGGCCTCGGCCGTCTTGACGAGCAGGGGAGTGAGGGCAGGCACTTCGTCGCCGGCGGAGAAGGCGTCGGTAATCTTCAGCGTAGTGGCGGTGGCCTGCTCAATCACGGCGCCCTTCAGGGAGGCGGGCATGCTGTAAGCGAAGTCGGCCACGTAGGTGGTGTGTCCGTTGACGGCCTTGGAGAGCGTCATCTCGCCCACCTTCTGGTAGAGCTGAACGGTAGACTGACCATTGGCGTAGTTCTTGATGAACTTGTTTTTGGGATTGCCGTTACGCTGGAGGTAGCTGCCTGTCTTGCTGGAGTTAGAAATCTGGACGTTGCCGGTGCTCTCAACGAAGTCGAACGACCAACCTGCCTTGCCGGTCTCGGAGAGAGCGATGTCGGTGGAAGAAGTGGCATTGAGGTACTTGCCGGAACCGTGGAGCAGGTAGTAAGTGCCGTCGGCGGCGAGCTGGGCGGTAAGCTCGTAGGGAGCCCCATCCTCGTTGACGCGGCCTTCATAGTAGTTGACGCCCTCGGCATCGGTCTGGGTGGCGATGGTGGCTGTGCTCATGCGCTTGCTGTCGTCGGCGTCGATGTCGGCCATGGCGTCGCCCTTGCTTTCGCAGACGAGGAGGTAAACGCCGCCGTCAACAATGGCGTCGCTGGAGGTTACCTTGCGGTAGATGACCTTGGGGCTGATATTGGCAGCGGGGGCAACGACGTGTATCACGAGGGTAGCTTCGCCTTCCTTGTAGGTGCTGGTCTCGGCCACGGAGGCGGTGACGGTCACGTCGCACACCTGCTTGCCGGTGATGAGGTAGAAGCCGTTGGCGTCCTCGGGATTGGCGACGATATCTGCATCTGCGGGGTTGACGGTGTAGGTGTAGGTGATGGTGGCATCAGAGAGAGAGGTGGCCGCATAGGTGGCGTCGGAGTCGAAACCGATGGTCACTTCCTCGGAAGCAAAGGCGAGTGCAGGGTCAGCCTTGATGACTGCGCCGCTGGGCACTACGTGGTCGTCGGTATAGACGTTGAGCTGCTTGGTAGTATTGAAGACGCCGGGGAAGCACAGGATGTCGTAGACGCCGCCGGCCACGACAGAGGTGAGGGCGTTGGCAGCGCGGAGCACGGGGCTTTCGTAGAGCACGCCATCCTGTGTGAGGGTGGTGGTATTGTTTTTAGAGGCGATGGCGCCTGTGGTGGTCACGTTGACGAGCTTGATGAACATGCTCTCGTAGGCAGCGAAGTTGTCGACGAGGGTGGCCATGTCTACTTCGGTGGGCTCGACGGCTACGGTAGTCTTCTCAGCGGCGCTGGGGTCGATGGACGTGAGCTGGGCGAGGCCGTTGTAGCTGCCGGTGGTCATGGTGATTTCGCCGGTGTAGCACTCGCCTGCGCTGAGGCCGTGGGTGGAGCGGTATACCATGATGGCGCCCGAAGCGTCCTCCAAGAAGGCGTAGCTTCCGTTGGTGTAGGTCACTACGGCGTTGGTGAGGTTGGCCTTGAGGCTGCTTGTGGTGCCATTGGCCATGAAGGTGCGGATGCCTGCAACGGTTGCGGGATATACGTGGAGTACATAGCTGGCCTTGCCCTCGTTATAGGTGACTTCGTCTACCGTACCGGCCTCAGCCGTGGCAGTAATGGTGGTGGAGCCTGCACCTACAATCTGTAGGCTGCCGTCTGCATTCACGGTGGCTACGGCCTCATTGCTCGACTGATAGCTCACGTTGGTCATTGCGCCGGAGAGGGGGTTGGCGGTGAGGGATGCGGTGGAGGCGTATGTCTCGACGGTGGCGTTGCTGAAGCTCAGCGTCTGGTCGGTGGCCGAAGGATCGCCACTGCCGCCGCCTGCTTCCCCGTAGCCGGTCCAGCTAATGCCCCAGATAGACACGCGGTCCTTGTTTTTGCTGCTGTTGTTGCTTGGGCTGTTGTTCTTGATGACCAGCGTAAAGTCGCCCTCTATGTTCAATTCGTCTGAGGTATATGTATAAACCTCACTCTGCGTGACATAGGTGTTTACCACGTCAAACTCCTTGACGGTCGCGCCATCCTGCATGATGGAGACATGGACGCTGACGCCTTTCGCCTCGATGTTGGTATTGGTATACTTGAAGGTCAAGGTGCCGATGCCGCCGGTGAGGGTCGGCGAGGTGATTGTACCTACGGCCGATGTCTTGCCGTTGATGGTGGGAGCAATGGTGCCGTCGATGCTGACCAAGGCGGCGTAGGTGCATACCCAGCCGGCTTTCGAGGTACGCGTGCTATAGCTGGAGTTAGCGCTTGTGAAAGAAGTGTCAAAGTCGTCTGTGCCTTGTGCAGACAAACTCAGTGTCCCGCCGAGGCTGAAAAGCATCAGCAGAAGCAGTGGCAGAAATTGCACTTTGGTAAATAATTTTTTCATTGATAAGGATTTATGTGAGTGAAGTGATTGATAGGCACGGGCAGAATGCTTTGACAAATCAGTCAAGCGCGGCAAAGTTAGCCAAAACACTTAGGATGGTCGCCATGAGCCTATGAAAAAAGCATGAAGATTGTCCCTAAAAGGCCAAATTGCCATCTCCATCGGGCAGCTACGCATCTAAAGCCCCGTTGCCGCCCCTCGCCTGCTCCGTAGATGCCTTCATCCCCTTGCGGCAGGCCTTCGCCCCCTTGCGCCATGCCTTCACCCCCACTCGCCATGCCTTCGCCCCCATCTTCGCCCCGCGTCTCCTTTGCCTTGTGAGCCTTCTCGGGGGCGCGGGCCGGCGATTGGCCACAATTTTTTTCTAAAAAAGTGAAACGCGGAGTGCTTTCTCTTAAAAATTTATGACAACTTTGCAGGCGCCCCTCGCTTTTAGCTCCGGCTACGAGGGGCCGAACGATGTATTCACCTAAACTATTTTTCACAATGAAGAAACTACTATCTCTTCTACTCTGCTTCAGCGCCGGCCTCATGCTCGCCGCTCAGAGCACGGACAAGAAGCTGTTTAACCACCTGGGTCTCGGCGCCGGTGTAGGTACTACGGGTATCACCATCGAGGCAGCCACCCCCATCACCAAGTATGTGCAGTTGCGCGCCGGCGTAGCCATCCTGCCTTCCATCACGTTCAAGGCTGACGCTGATTACGAGTACAGCACCCTCTCCTCCGGCGCCTACAGCGGAGAAGGCGAGGTGGAGCTCAAGGGCGACCTCGGCCGCGTGCAGGGACACCTTATATTTAATCTGTACCCCTTCCCCAAAGTGCCTTTCTACGTGGCTGCCGGTGCCTACTTCGGTGGCAACAAGCTCTTGAAGATAACCGGTAAGAGCGACGACCTGACCGATCCCAACGTGCAGGCAGTCATCGGCGACTTCAAGCTTCCTGCCGACGAGAACGGCCGCATCTCCGGTGGCTTCAAAATCAATGGCTTCCGCCCCTACCTCGGCATAGGTTTCGGCCGCTCCGTCCCCAACAAGCTGCTGAGCTTCAACACCGAGCTTGGCGTGCAGTTTGAGGGCAAGCCCGAGCTTTACACCGACTACGGAGAGATTGACGACGCCACCGTCAAGGACGACAACACCTTCAACAAGGTGTGCGATGCCCTTCGCGTCTATCCCGTGCTCACTTTCCGCCTCAACTTCCGCGCCTTCTGACCTTTCGTGGTCAGCCACATACGTCAAAAGCCCCTCGCGGAGGGGCTTTTGACGTATCTATGGGGCTTGTGCGCGCCTCGGCAAGGCTTCAGGCCTGGGCGCAGACCTCGTCGTAGTGGCGGTGGAAGCCTACCACGGCCGCTATGCCCTTGCGAAGCATGTCGAGGGGGAAGTTCTCGTTGGGTGAGTGTATGGCGTTGCTTTCTAAGCCGAAGCCCATGAGGATGGTCTTTACGCCGAGTGTTTGCTCGAAGTCGCTGATGATGGGTATGCTGCCTCCGCGGCGCACGGCCAAGGGTCTTTTGCCGAAGGCCTCGGCAAATCCCTGTTCGGCGGCTCTATATGCCGGGTGGTCGATGGGGCATACGTAGCCCTGTCCGCCGTGCATGGGGCGCACCTCGACCTTCACGCAGGGCGGGGCCATCTGCTTGAAGTAGTCGGCGAAGAGTTGCGAGATGCGTTCGTGCTGCTGATGGGGCACGAGGCGCGTGCTCACTTTGGCGTAAGCCTTGGAGGGCAGCACCGTCTTGGCTCCCTCGCCCGTGTAGCCGCCCCAGATGCCACACACGTCGAAGCTCGGCCGGCAGGCGTTGCGTTCGATGGTCGAGTAGCCGCTTTCGCCGCGCAGGGCGTCCACTCCGATGGCCGCTTTATACTTCTCCTCGTCGAAGGGGATGGAGGCTATCATGGCCCGCTCCGTTTCGGAGAGGTCTTCCACGTCGTCGTAGAAGTGGGGGATGGTGATGCGTCCCTCGGCGTCGGTCATGCGGGCCAGCATCTCGCAGAGCACGTTGATGGGGTTGGCCACAGCTCCGCCGAAGTGCCCTGAGTGGAGGTCGCGGTTAGGCCCTGTGACCTCCACCTCCCAGTAGGCGAGGCCACGCAGTCCGGTGGTGAGCGAAGGCAGCTCAGCCGAGAGCATGCTCGTATCGCTCACGAGGATGACGTCGCAGCCGAGGCGTTCCTTGTGGCTGTGCAGGAAGCCGCTCAGGTGCGGCGAACCTATCTCTTCCTCGCCTTCGAGTATGAACTTCACGTTGTGGCGCAGCTCGCCCCTGCGTCGCAGGTATTCGAAGGCCTTGAGCTGGATGAAGCTCTGCCCTTTGTCGTCGTCGGCGCCGCGGGCCCAGATGCGGCCGTCGCGTACGACGGGCTCGAAGGGGTCGGTCTGCCAGAGGTCTAAGGGCTCAACGGGCATCACGTCGTAGTGGCCGTAGATGAGCACGGTGGGTGCGTCGGCGCTCACCGTGTATTCGGCGCAGACGATGGGGTGGCCGGGTGTCTCGACAATCTCGGCCCGGTCCACGCCGGCCTCTCTGAGGAGTTGTTGCCAGCGTTCGGCGGTGGCGCGCATGTCGTTGCGGTGGGCGCTCTCGGCGCTGATGCTCGGTAGGCGCAGCAGTGAGAAGAGCTCGTCCATGAAGCGCGCCTCTTCGGTAGTGATGTAAGTGGTGATGTCGGTCATGATGAGGGGTCTTGGGGTTGCGGGATGTAGGGGGATGGGTGTGCGCTCCTGCCGGCTCAGACGAAGCGGGCCTCCACGCGCAAGTGGTTGTCGGCCACGGCCTTGCCCTGCGCCAGCACCGTATACCGGGCTTTGAAGAGCAGCCGTTCGCGGTCCACGTCCAGCTCGGCGCTGTGGGTGTAGAGCTGCAGGGCGATGGGCCCGTGGGGAGTGGTGTAGGGGGCGTCTGTGAGCCTGCCTTCGATGAAGGTGAAGCGCGACGTGATATGGCCTCGGCGCTGCAGGTCGACGAGGTCAGCGGTGAGCACCCATACTGCCTCGCCGTCGTTGTCGGGTTCGGCGTAGCGCAGGTACATGCCCTCGTCGGCCACGACGCAGCAGCCCTCGGCTGAGGTGTTGAAGCGCTCTTCGCCGTTGTCGGTGAGGGTGACGAGCGAGGTGGTGATGGTCACTTTCTTCTGCATAGAGAGAGGTTGAAGGTTTGTGGGGGAGAGGGGGAGGCTGTGTGGCGTCGGCGTCACGGCCGCATGACTTTGTCCACCTTTTGGCCGCGCCGCCGCAGGTAGATGCCGCGCCGGTCGGGGTGGTCGATGCGTCGTCCGTCGAGGGTGAACCACTCTTCGGGCCCTTCGGCGTCGGCCGTCACCTGCTCCACGCCGGCGTCTAAGGGCATGGTGAAGGTGCGGGTGAGGGTGGCCGGCCAGCGTTCGCGCAGCAGATAGAGGTACGTATGGCCCGGCAGCAGGCCGCGGAAGGTGTCGACAATGAGGCTGTCCGTCTGAGCGGGCAGCGAGAGGTAGCTGATGTGTTCCCACTCCATGGGCGAGCCTTCCTCCTGCACACAGAGGTAGAGCTTGACGGCGGCGCGCTCCGTCGTGGCGTTGGCCATGGGCTGACTGATGGTCACGCAGCCCGGGGCGGGATAGGCAAACGAGGGTTCGCCGCGCGTGAAGGACGTGCTTCCGCCCTCGGCCACGTCGACCTCTGTCTGTCTGAGTATCTGTTCGCCGTCGGCGGTGACGCTGAGCAGCTGTCTGCCAGCGGTGGCAAACTTGACCCAGGCGGTCAGCGTGTCTGAGGCGTGGGCTTCAATGGTGGAGCCGGTGAGGGCGGCCCAGTCGGCCTGCACGAAGAGGGCTGTGTCGGTGGGGGCATTGATGAGCAGGGCGAAGGGGGTGGTGAGCGCCCGGTCGGTGGTGTTGGTCAGACAGAGGCGGATGGGCGTATGGCAGCCTGTCAGCGGATTGGCGGCCACGACCATGGTGTCGATGCGCACCTCTACGCCTGTGCGGCCCAAGGTGTCGGGCACGAAGGCGTCGGCCACGCTGTCGGGGGCAAAGGCTATGCACTCCTGGTTGCAGAAGAAGCCTCCCTCGGTGGTCTCGTCGCTGCGTTCGGCCTCGGGCTGCGGGTAACAGAGTACGTCGAGGCGGTAGTAGCCGTCGTAGTGCCCGTCGTAGGCCCAGTTGACGTGGAAAAGTCCGTCTTCGTCTATGCCGTCGATGACGAAGGCGTGGCCTCCGCCCTCCATCACGCTGCCCGCGTAGTAGACGGGCCTGCGCGCTGCCACCTCGGCCGCTATGAAGTTCCAGTAAGCGGCGGGCGCATATTCGTAGCTGTCAAGATGGTGGACGTATTTGTAGCCGAACACTCTCCGGAGTGGTTCTACGAGGCGGTACGAGCTGGCTCCGCTCGAGCCGAAGCCCCAACTCATGTGGCAGGCCATGCCGAGATAAAACGACAGACGGGCCACGGCGTCGACCGCTGCCTCTTCGTCGGACGTGAGCGGGCGCGAGGGGTCGGCCAGATGGGCGTAGTCGTCGAGTATGAGGCGTGTGTCGACCTGTGCGCCGGGCATCACGTCGCCCACCTCGTAGGCGTCGGTGGCCCAGCCCTTGAGTGTGTCGGCCAGCACTACCGGCGCGCGGTGGTAGGTGATAATCTGCTCCATGGCCGTAGCCACACAGCCCACGAGGGTGGGGTAGTAGTGGCCGTCGGGGGCGTGGTAGAGGGGGCAGGCCCGGTTGTAAGGTGCGCCCTGTCCGCGTATGGTGGTCAGCAGCGGGGCTACGGGTTGCCAGCTGTGTGTGCCGAGTGGCGGGTAGGTCGACGCGCTGCGGGTTGCGGCGGTCGTGGCGCTCGCTGCGGGCCGCGCGAGCATGGCGCGGAGGGCGGGCGGTATCTTGCCTGTGGTCGGCAGGCTGCCATAGCCCAGTACGGCCGGGCCTGCGGTCGACTTGCCCACCAGCACGAAGCGGCGGCCCTCGCTGAAGAGGTAGGCGGCGCTGAAGTCGGTGAGCTTGAGCGCTCGCTGCGCGGTGGTTGCGTCAGGCGGGACGGCTGCGGGAGCGGGGGCGGGCGACGTCGCGGCGCTGAGGTCGAGAAAGCGGCGGGCGATGGTGCGTGCCGCTTCAGCGCTGCGCAGGTCCGTAGGCCGGGCGTGGCTCGTCAGGCCGCAGAGCAGGAGGCAGAGACACACTGCTACCGCGCGGCGGAGGGCTGTCAGGGGGCGTCGGAGGCTGATAAAGGACATCGTTTTCACTTTCATGGGGTCAAAGATAGTGCAAGGCGAGCGAAGTGGAAAGGGCAAAGCCGAAGGATTTGCCCTTTCCACTGCCGAGCCGCAGCCCATCTACTCTAAAGATAGTGCAAGGCGAAGAGTCTGAGGCCAAATAACGCAAAGTCCGTTGAGACACAGACCTGAGCCGCAGCCTATCTACTCTAAAGATACAACAAAAAACTGAGAATGAGGGCAGAATGATGAAAAATCTGTGAGAATGAGCGGATTAATTGATTTAGTTGGATTTTCTGTGAAGACAACGGATGCCACAAAAAAGTCAGTTGAAGCAAGAGTTGCGTTACTATCCCGTTACTCT
>CAMAMB010000013.1 GCA_945836755.1 uncultured Bacteroidales bacterium | reverse complement strand
TGTACATCTAGTTTTTCCTACATGTACATCTAGTTTTTCCTACATGTACATCCAGGTTTTCCTACATGTACATCCAGGAACTGCGGCATAGGCTGACGGACATACCACCGACTGCCCCACCCCGCTCTTCGCATAGCTACGACGAGACAGAAGGTCATTTTGGACACCGCGGGCAAGTAAGCTCTGCTTTTGCTTTGCCGAAAGGGGGAGATAAAGTAATTTTGCGGCAAGAATACCATAAACAGAGACAACATGTGCTCTACATCCCACACACAGCAGGAGTGTCAAGCCGTCATGGCAAAGGCTAAAGAAGTCTTCGCCAAGAAGCTTCACGACTACGGAGCTGCCTGGCGAGTGATGAGGCCGGCTACCGTCACCGACCAGATACTGATCAAGGCTGCCCGCCTGCGTTCCCTGCAAGAGAAAGGTGAAGCCAGGGTGGACGAAAGCCCTGACGACGCCTTCATAGCCATTGTCAATTACAGCATCATTGCACTCATACAGTGCGCTGAGGGTGCTGCCCCCGCCCCCGACATGGACGCTCCCACCGCCTTAGAGCATTACGACCGCTGGGCAGAGACCTCTCTCAACCTCATGCAGGCCAAGAACCACGACTACGACGAGGCATGGCGCTCCATGCGGGTTAGTTCCATGACAGACCTCATCTACATGAAGCTGCTCCGCATCAAGCAGATAGAAGACCTACAGGGCAACACCTTAGCCAGCGAAGGCGTGGACGCCGGATATATGGACATGCTCAACTATGCCGTGTTCTGCCTCATCAGGCTCTACGAAGCTGACGGCCGGCTCGAAGCCAAAGGCCACGAAGCCGACTGACGCAGCCCCTCCCTCCCCGTTACAAGCTAGCCCATCCTCCCCATGCGCCGCCTCTACCAACGCCACCACTTGCTCAAATGCCTCTCAGCCCTCGCCGGGTTAAGCCGCTGGCTTATAGGACTGACCTTCGTGGCTGGAGGCATGACCAAGGCGGCTGACCCTGCCGGCATGGCGCTCAAACTCGGCAGCTACGCCGACGCCCTCGGCCTGCACGCCCTCTTCCACGCCTCACCACTCATAGGCAACGGCGCGGCCACAGCCCTCGGAACAGCCGAATGGATGCTCGGCATCAGCCTGCTCTGTGGCTTCAAGCGTGCCTCCACCCTGCGCCTCACCCTCGGCGTCATGATGGCAATGACCGGCCTCACGGTCTGGCTTTACGTAGCCAGCCCCATCAGCGACTGCGGCTGCTTCGGCGAGGCCATACGACTGACCAACGGGCAGACACTCGCAAAGAACATCGTGCTGCTGGCCTGCTCCCTCTTTCTCCTCACCAGGCTACGCCACCGACTGCAGCTCTCCATCACCGCCGAGTACGGCCACTTCGCCCTGCTCTCCACCCTCTGCTTCGCCGTAGTCACAGCCCTCTACTCCCTCCACTTCCTGCCCGTGGCCGACTTCGGGCCTTACGTCAAAGGCACTGACATACAAGCCGCCTTCGACTCTACCCCCGACACGGACGATAACCGTCCCTCCACAGGCGACGCCGACGCATCGGGCATTACGGGAGCCCATCCGCTCAACTTCTACGTCTATCGCGCCGACACGGGCGAAGACCTCACCTTCGAGCTGCTGGCTGACACAAGCTACACCTTCCTGCTCACCCTGCCCGAGACACAGACCGCAGACGACGGCACCTGCGACCGCATAGCCGACCTCTACGACCTATGCACCGACCGCCGCATACACTTCTACATGGCCACAGCGGCAGACAGCGCGGGAATAGCCGAATGGAAAGACCTCACAGGCGCTAACTACCCGATACTCTGCGCCGAAGAGACGGAACTCAGGGCCATGGTGCGCTCCAACCCCGGCCTGCTCCTGCTCAAGGACGGTGTCGTAGTGAACAAATGGAGCTGCAACAACCTGCCCGACGCAGACCGGCCCGCCACCATCTTCATCGCAGCGCCCGACCATCGCCCACTCCTCGGAGGCGGCTGGAAAGCCCTCGGCTGGTATCTCGTGATCATCACCCTCATCGTCATAGCCGACAGACTGCGCATAGCCATACTCTTCTATCAACACCATATATATTTCAAACGTTTAAAACCCTTACACACTATGAGAAAGAAGATCGTAGCAGGTAACTGGAAAATGAACCTTAACCTGCAAGAAGGCGTGGCCCTGGCCAAGGAACTGAACGCTGCACTCACCGCCGACAAGCCCGCTTGCGACGTAGTCATCTGTACGCCCTTCATCCACCTGGCCTCCGTAGCCGCTGAAATCGACCCAGCCCTCATCGGCCTCGGCGCCGAAAACTGCGCCGACAAAGTAAAGGGCGCCTACACCGGCGAGGTGTCGGCCGAACAGGTAAAGAGTACCGGTGCCACCTACGTTATTCTCGGCCACAGCGAACGCCGTGCCTACTATCACGAGACCCCCGAAATACTGAAGGAGAAGGTGAACCTCGCCCTCGCCAACGGTCTCAAGGTCATCTTCTGCATTGGCGAAGTGCTCGAAGAGCGCGAGGCTGAAAAGCAGAACGACGTGGTAAAAGCTCAGCTCGAAGGCTCACTCTTCGACCTCAGCGCAGAAGAATTTAAGAGCATCATCCTGGCCTACGAGCCCGTTTGGGCCATCGGCACCGGCAAGACCGCAACCGCAGAACAGGCTGAAGAGATGCACGCCTTCATCCGCGCCACCATCGCCGACAAGTTTGGCGCCGACGCAGCCGAGAACGTCTCCATACTCTACGGCGGAAGCTGCAAGCCCTCCAACGCCAAGGAAATCTTTGCCAAGCCCAACGTGGACGGCGGCCTCATAGGCGGCGCTGCCCTCAAGGCTGCCGACTTCAAAGGCATCATCGACGCCTGGAAAGACTAACCACAACTACACAGGTCACCTGCCCAGTGCTACACACACCGGGCGGGTGACCCTCTTCCTACTCAAGAGATGGCAGAAGTGCCATCACCACTCCCCACAGCCCAACAAGGGACAAAGGTGTAACATCGGACCAACTCCATATCGTGCATACACACATCTCTCTACTACTCTCCCTCATGCTCCCCATAGGGGCACAGGCACAGACTAAGCCCCTCACAGCCACCCTGCGCAGCTATGAAGCAGGGAAAGGGGTCATCGTCATCAGGCAAAGCAGCGACATCGAAGACTGCGTCAACAACGTAGCACCCGCAAACGTCAATCACACACAGCCCAAAGCTGCCAAAGACAATAACCCGGCCACTCCCAACAATAACAACACACCTAAAAACACCGCCGAACGCAACACGCACATAGACAAAACCACACACCGCTGGGGAGCACGCACCAGACACAAAGCCAAAGGTTACCGCATCTGCATATTCACCGGCGGGAACTCACGCGCAGATAAGGCCAAGGCCCAGCAAATGGGTGAGAAATGCCGCAAACTCTTCAGCGAACTCGCCACATACACCACCTTCATCGCACCAAGGTGGGTCACACACGTGGGCGACTTCAAGACTAAAGAAGATGCTGCTAAATATGCCACACGCATACGCCGGGCCGGCTTCACCTACGAAGCACGTATCATTGCCACCGAAGTAAACCTGCCCGACGAATAGCTCTAATCCCTCACCATGGCACACACAGAAGAAGCACTTAGCGCACACTGCCGCGAGATACTGTCGCTCATAGGCGAAGACCCGGAACGAGAAGGCCTGCAAAAGACCCCGCTACGCATGGCACGGGCTCTGCAGACCCTCACCAGGGGCTACGAACAAGACCCCGTAGCCGTCATACGCTCTGCACAGTTTGAGGAAACCTACGACCAGATGGTCATAGTGCGCGATATACCCTTCTACTCCCTCTGCGAGCACCACCTGCTGCCCTTCTACGGCAAAGCACACATAGCCTACATTCCGAATGGCACCATCACCGGCCTCTCGAAACTGGCACGGGTGGTAGACATCCTCTCACACCGCCTGCAAGTGCAGGAAAGGCTCACCATGCAAATCAAGGACAGCATAGAAGAAGCTCTCCACCCACAGGGAGTCATTGTGGTGCTCGAAGCCTCACACCTGTGCATGCAGATGAGAGGTATCGAGAAGCCCGGCAGCATCACCACCACCTCAGCCTTCAGTGGAGCCTTCAAGGCCGCCAAGACAAGGGACGAGTTTCTCGCCCTCATAAGCCACCGCAACGGATAGACCAACAAGGGCGTGCCTCGGCTGACTGCTACCTCACGCAAGCCGCACACGCTATTCATTATAACCAGCAGGCTGGGCATCTTACACTGTAGGATGCCCAGCCTGACGTATATACGGACTGTGAAAATGGAGATGGCTTAGATGAGATACTGCGACGAGATGCTCTCGTTATCCATCACGCGACGGATAGTCTCTGCCAGCATTCCGCTGACGGTAATCTCCTTCACCTTAGAGCAAGTGCCACGATAGGGTATGCTGTCGGTGAAGACCATCTCAATAAGGGGAGACTCGGTGACACGCTGGTCGGCAGGACCGGACATGATGCAGTGGCTGGCCACAGCACGTACACTATTTGCCCCACTATCCATAATGAGACTGGCAGCCTTCGTGATGGTGCCGGCAGTATCTACAATGTCGTCGACAAGCACAACGTCCATGCCCTTGACGTCGCCGATGATTTGCATAGAGGCCACCTCGTTGGCTTTCTTGCGGCTCTTGTTACAGAGAACCATGGGGCAGTCGAGGTACTTGGCGTAAGAGGCTGCACGCTTGCTTCCCCCCACATCGGGAGTGGCGATGCAGAGGTTGGGAAGGTTGAGGCTCTTGATGTAAGGCAACACGATGGTGGAGGCATAGAGGTGATCAACCGGCACGTCGAAGAAACCTTGTTCCTGGTCGGCATGGAGGTCCATAGTCATGAGGCGGTCTATGCCTGCGACGCTAAGGAGGTCGGCCACGAGCTTGGCTCCGATGCTGACACGGGGCTTGCTCTTGCGGTCCTGACGTGCCCAGCCAAAGTAGGGCACTACGGCGCAGATGCTACGTGCAGAGGCGCGCTTGGCAGCATCTATCATGAGCAGAAGCTCCATGAGATTGTCAGAACTGGGGAAGGTGCTCTGTACGAGGAAGACGTCGCGGCCACGGATGCTCTCCTCATAACATACTTCAAATTCGCCGTCCGCGAAACGCGTGACAGTGAGGTTGCCTAACGGGCAGCCGAGTTCTTCACAGATTTTCTCTGCAAGGTAGCGGGAGGCCGTTCCAGAGAACACGAGAAAGTTGCGATTGTCAGTCATGATGGTATGTAGGATGGATGGTGAAGTGTATCGTGATGAGAGAATGCCTACTCACAGGCGCGTTTGAGGCGGCGGAAGTGAGTGATAAGGTCTTTGAAGTCGCTGGCAGAATGGGGATTAAACCTATTCCACAGGTCGCCGAGGATGACACAGCCTCCAAAGCCCAGCGCCTTGACCTGTGGGATATTGTCAAGGTTGATGCCACCAAGGGCCATAACCTTCTTATCTATGACCTTGTCGGCTGCAAGGGCGCGAAGGGTGGTCGTAGGGAAGGCAGAGGGATAGGCTGACTTGGAGATACTGTCAAAGATGGGCGACAAGAACACATAGTCGCACTTGCGCTTGTGGGCCTTGATCTCGTCAGCCGTGTGACAAGAGAGAGAGATGCGGCCACGATAACGGGGAGGCAGCTCGGGATTGCGGTGGTTGAGGTGAACACCTCGCAGCCCGTATTCCTCCTTCAGATAGAAGTGGTCGTGGACGACAATCTGCTTGTGGAAGCTGTCGGGGATGAGTGAGAGCAAACGCTCAGAGTATACAGGCTCGGTCTCAGGCTTGCGGACGTGAAGCAACTCCAGACCCTCTTCAAATAGGGACGTCAGTATGCGATGCTCCTCTACGAAGAAGTGGGGCGTGGTCATGAGAATGAGTTTCATAAGCGCAATGGGCAGATAGCCGGAATGGATAATTAGTCTACTCGAAGACTGAAAGGTGAAGGCCAAACGTAGGTCGCATTGACCCAAAGGAGGTTGGGCTGCTCCTCGTGGGAGAACGGGAAGTGGGCGACCGGCTGTCTGGTTTGTGCATCGAAGATGACAATATGACGAAGCCTTATCGGCTCGCCGGGCAGACGTACCCTGGCAAAGGCTACCCGCAGGAAGCGGGGATGAGGATACCGGGAGAGAGAGGGCAGTAGGGTCATCTGAAGTGGGGCTGCTTGTCTCGCTCGTTGTCACTCCTGATAAGGCTGTCTCGCAACCTATGCGTGGGCGACAAAGGGGAGGGCATGAGATTGGGCGTGGGGGCAGCGGCTGTAGAGTCGGGAAGAAGGGGTGTCACATGCGGCTCTGCATCAACCAGCAAGCGGAAGTCCTGTACGAGCACTATGTGTGGACGCGTCTTGGCCGGTGTAGCCTGATACAGCAGTGCTTCTGCACGGAGCGGTTGACCGGGGCCAAGACGATGGGAAATGGATTGGAGACCGGTGGATATAATGGTACGCTGGGTGACAGCCACTGAGTCGGCAGGGTAATGCACTACAAGCATCGCTATCATCTGACGCCGGCCTTCCGGATAGAACCATGTAGTATTGAAGTTCCATGTAAGACGGCTGTCAGGCTTGATGAGGGTGTCGGCAGGCAACGAATAATGGAAAAACTGGCGTCCGGCGGTGGAGAGCATTGCTTGACGCGGTCCTTTCCATATATTGTTGGAGTCGGCCTTCGCTGTGTTTGAGTTGTCGGTCGAGAGTGAGAGTTCGTCGGCCAGTCTCTTGTAAACCGCCAAGAATTCCACATCGTGGCGGTTGTACCATCGCAGCGAGCGGTCGAATTCTTCGGGCGTGAGGTTGTGTGCCCGTAAAGCCGCAGCCCGATAGTAGCGGCTGTAGAAGGCAATGCTGTCCACCGGCTTGCGGTTAGCCAACTCTGTAGCCAGATGATAATCTGCCAGGACCTTGGCCATGGTGCTCTCTCCAAGTATGCCCTTCGGCTTAGAAGGCTTGCAGGCCGTAAGGCACACCGCCATTGTCAGCCACGGCAGGAGGTGTACGAGCCTGGAAGCTAGTCGGAAGGATGGTGGCGCAAGTGATATCATGAGAGGTCTATCGAGAGACGGCTTGGAATAACTGCCACAGCCGGGTAACAGGTGAGAGATAGCTTACACAGAGAGAAAGGAACGGCCGAGACGCTTGTAGTAAAACAGGAGTGCGGATACAAAGCCCACACTGATGGCGGCATCTGCCAGATTGAATACGGCACCGAAGAACACGTCGCCTCCTACAAGAGGCAACCAGTCGGGCCATACAAACAGAGGGAAGTAGAACATATCTACCACCTTGCCTGAAAGAAAGCTGCCGTAGCCCTGGCCGAACGGAACGACATCTGCCACCTCCCAAGGTGTACTCTCACTGAAGAGAAGGCCGTAGAAGAAGTTGTCTATTAGGTTGCCCATAGCACCGGCTATGATGAGGCTCACACAGACTATAAGCCCGAAGGGAGCGCGACGACGCACAGCCACAGCCAACACATAAAGGAAGAAGGTAATGGCCACGAAGCGGAAAGCGGACAATACGATGGTACCCACAAACTGCATTCCAAAAGCCATGCCTGTATTCTCGGTAAAGAATATTCTAAACCACGAAGTGACTTCATGGCTTTCATACAGGGCGAAATGGGTCTTTATGTAATACTTAACGCATTGATCGAGCACGACCAAGAGGATGATGAGCGTGGCGGAGGTAACACCTCGGAGCGTAGTCGGACTTGAGCTAAATTTCATAGAGAGTACGAATAAGTACCTGGTGCTTAATGAGATGTCCCCTTGTTACAGGTTATCCTGCACACCGGGACACCATCTCTTGCTGGGATGGGAACAGCTGTATCACTCGCCGGCGAGGCTCGTCATAGGACACCCTACTTTCTGGCCATCTTGGCCTCAATGCTCAACGTAGCATGGGGCACGGCGCGGAGGCGTTCCTTGGGGATGAGCTTACCGGTGACACGGCAGATGCCGTATGTCTTGTTCTCGATACGTACAAGGGCTGCTTGTAGAGACTGGATGAACTTCTGCTGGCGGGCGGCCATGGTAGTAAGTTCTTCCTTGGTCTGTGTCATCGAACCCTCTTCGAGGACTTTATATGTAGGCATGGTATCATCTACGCCGTTCCCACCTTTGTTGGAAAGGGAGTCCATGAGTTGTTGATAGTCACGGCGGGCCAACTCGAGCTTCTCAAGTATAATCTGCTTAAACTCCTGAAGCTCTTCGTCTGAGTATCTTACTTTGTCAGCCATAGCAGGAAAAGATTAGGTTAGTGAGAGATTTATTTGAGAGTGTGAGACATAGGCGAGGCAGTAGAAGAATGCTGCTGCATGGTAGCCTCGGCTGCCTCAGCCTATATATATTATACGTACATGGGGCTTATATTATTGTCTGCCGCCCTGCGGCTCAAGCATTAGCCTTTGTGATGAGGGCCTTCAGCTTGTAGGTGTCAAAGTCTAACATCACCGCATCGGGAGCTTGCTTCATGCTGTCACAAAGGAGCTTGTCAGCGAGCACCTGTGCAGCTATGTAGTCGCCGAATAGTGCAACAGCTTCACGCACCTCATCACGCGCTTCGAGAGTGACATTGATGCGGTCGGTGATGTCGAAGCCACTATCCTTGCGGAAGGTCTGTATGCGCTTCACAATCTCGCGGGCAAGGCCTTCCAGGCGTAGCTCGGGGGTCAGTTGCAGATCAAGTGCCACGGTAATCGTGCCTTCGTTGGCCACGGTCCAGCCCGGCATATCCTCGCTGATGATCTCCACCTCGTCGCGGTTAATGACAGCCTCTTCCCCATTATCTAAGGTGAAGCTGAGTGTACCGCTCGTCTCAAGGGTCGCAATCTGGGCGGGACTGAGAGCGTCTACCGCGGCAGCCACGGCCTTCATCATCTTGCCGTACTTCTTTCCGAGGATGCGGAAGTTACATTTCACCTTCTTCTCCAGCATGTCGGCATCGGCGTAGCGCAGTTCCTTGACATTTATCTCGTCTAAGATCAGTGCCTTGACGGTTTCAAGGTCTGCGCGCAGCTGCGGGTCGGTGATGGGGATGGAGATGCACTGCAGGGGTTGACGTACAATGATGTGTTCCTTCTTACGTAAGGAGAGGGCCATGGAGGTTACTTTCTGTGCAAGCTCCATGCGACGCTCTGAGTCCTTATCTATGGCTGCCAGGTCGGGCAATGGGAAATTCTCTAAGTGGACGCTCTCCTTAACGGATGCACATCCGCCCGTAAGGTCCTTATAGAGACGGTCCGCA
This sequence comes from uncultured Bacteroidales bacterium, assembly GCA_945836755.1. GTDB lineage: Bacteria > Bacteroidota > Bacteroidia > Bacteroidales > Bacteroidaceae > Alloprevotella. The sequence goes on along the minus strand of CAMAMB010000013.1, from coordinate 39,881 downwards.
TAGAAGGGGGCAATAGGAGCCATGAGCTTGGCCACAGTGAGGAGACACTTGTAGAGTGTCTGGTAAGCGCTTAGCTTGTCAGTGGTCATGCCACCGCCCCAAAATCTCTTACGGCTGAGGCGCACGTACCAGTTGGAGAGATTATCTATCACGAACGTCTGAATGAGGCGGCCGGCTCGCGTAGGTTCATAGTCATTGAGCAGGTCGGTGACGTCCTTGACGAGGCTGTTGAGTTCCGAGATAATCCATCTGTCAAGCGGGGCACATTCTGCGAGAGGCACTGCCGGAGCGTCCGGCTCGAACCGGTCAACGTTGGCGTACATCGCAAAGAAGGAGTACGTCTGGTAGAGTTTACCGAAGAAGGAACGGCTGACTTCCATCACGCCTTCCTCGTCGAAGCGAAGATTGTCCCAGGGCGAGGAATTGGTAATCATGTACCAGCGTACGGCATCGGAGCCATATTTGTCAATAGCGCCAAAGGGGTCAACCGCATTGCCTAAGCGCTTGGACATCTTGTTGCCATTCTTGTCGAGCACGAGGCCATTGCTGATAACGGCTTTGAAGGCCACGTTATCGAACACCATGGTGGCTATGGCGTGTAGCGTAAAGAACCAGCCGCGTGTCTGGTCTACTCCCTCGGCAATGAAGTCGGCGGGATATACCTGTCGGCTATCGAGGAGCTCTTTATTCTCAAAGGGGTAGTGTATCTGGGCGTAGGGCATGGAGCCGGAGTCGAACCAGACGTCTATGAGGTCCGCTTCGCGCTTCATGGGCCGGCCGGTAGGCGAGACGAGCACGATGTCGTCTACATAGGGACGATGCAGGTCTATCTTATCGTAATTGTCCTTGCTATAATCGCCGGGCTTAAAGCCTTTTTCCTTTAAGGGATTAGCTTTCATGAAACCGGCGGCCACGCTCTTCTCAATCTCCTCATAGAGTTGAGCGATAGAGGAGATGCAGAGTGTCTCTTTGCCGTTGCGCCAGATGGGTAGCGGGGTACCCCAATAACGCGAGCGGCTGAGGTTCCAGTCGTTGAGGTTCTCCAGCCATTTTCCAAAGCGGCCTGTCCCTGTCGACGTAGGCTTCCAGAGGATGGTGTCATTGAGCTCCATCATACGCTCCTTGAGGGCCGAGCTACGAATAAACCAGCTGTCGAGGGGGTAGTAGAGGATAGGTTTGTCTGTACGCCAGCAATGGGGGTAGTTATGCACATGTTTGGCTATCTTGAACGCACGGCCTGACTGCTTCATCTCCATGCAGAGCACGATGTTAAGGTCCTCGGCCTTCTCAGCTTCCTTGGAGTCGGCGAAGGCGGGGTCGTAGGCGTTCTTCACATAGTCGCCGGCGTGTGTCTGATAGGCTTCAAGATTGACACACCGCTCCACGAAAGAATCTGCAAGGTCGCTGACCACATAGTACTTGCCTGTGAGGTCGACCATGGGGCGTGTCTCGCCTGCCTTATTGATAAGGAAGAGATGGGGGATGCCTGCGGCGCGTGCCACCTTGGCATCGTCGGCGCCGAAGGTCGGTGCGATGTGTACAATGCCCGTACCGTCCTCAGTGGTCACGTAGTCACCGGGAATTACGCGGTAGGCTGCATCGGCCATTTCCACAAAGGTGTCACTGCCTACAGTAATGCAATGGTCGGGGTGGGCAGCTGCAAAGTCTTTGATGAAGTCGGCCGCATTCTCGTCCAGCTTTTCGGTGGGCTTTACCCAGTCCATGAGGGGCTTGTACTGCATACCGACAAGGTCTGCGCCTTTCCACTCTCCCACAATTCTATAAGGGATGACCTTATCACCCTGTTTATAGGCATTGAGGTCGGCTTCCAGCCCTGCGGGGTCAAACCAGGCATTCAGCAGGACCTTGGCCAGGACGACGGTCACGGGCTCTGCGGTGTAGGGGTTATAGGTACGTACCGCCACATAGTCGAACGTGGGCCCCACACAGAGGGCAGTGTTGGAGGGAAGGGTCCAGGGTGTGGTGGTCCATGCCAAGAAGCAGGGTCTGCCCCACCCCGTCATCTCAGGCTTAGGGTTCGTGATTTCAAACTGGGCCGTCACCGTAGTGTCCTTCACGTCACGATAGCAGCCGGGCTGGTTCAGCTCGTGGCTGCTAAGTCCAGTGCCTGCTGCGGGGGAGTAAGGCTGTATGGTATAGCCTTTATATAAGAGCCCCTTGTCGTAGAGCTGACCGAGAAGCCACCAGAGTGTTTCTATATAGGCGTTGTCATAGGTGATGTACGGGTGCTCCATGTCCACCCAGTAGCCCATCTTGTGGCTGAGGTCTGTCCACTCACGGGTATACATCATCACATTCTGCCGGCACTTGGCATTGTAGTCGGCGATGGATATTGTCTTACCTATGTCCTCCTTCGTGATACCGAGTTCCTTTTCCACGCCGAGCTCCACGGGCAGTCCATGGGTGTCCCAGCCGGCCTTACGCTTCACCTGGTATCCCTGCATGGTCTTGTAGCGGCAGAAGGTGTCTTTGAGCGAGCGGGCCATCACGTGATGGATGCCCGGGTGCCCGTTGGCCGAGGGAGGTCCTTCGAAGAATACGAACGAGGGCTGTCCCTCGCGTTCTGTCATACTTTTATGGAACAAGTCGGCCTTGTCCCAGTCTTGCAGGATCTCCTGATTTACTTCACTTAAATTCAGGCGTGTATGTTCAGCGAACTTTGTCATTATTCTGAATGTTAGAATGGTATGAGAGGGGGAGGGAAAGGGGGTTAGTAGCTTTCTTCCGCTGCGGGGAAACTTCCCTCCTTCACATCGGCTATATAGCGTCCTACGGCGTCTGTCATAATCTCGTGGAGGTTGGCGTAGCGACGTAAGAACTTGGGAGAGAAATCATTGTTCTTGCCCAGCATATCGTCCACGACGAGCACCTGTCCGTCCGCCTCGCCGGCGCCTATACCTATCATGGGGATGGGCACGGCCTTGACGGCCTTGGCAGTAAGGGCTGCGGGTATCTTCTCTAAGACGATAGCACAGCAGCCGGCCTGATAGAGGGTTTCCACATCGTTGAGCAGTGTCTGTGCCTCGGCTTCTTCACGAGCCCTGACGGCGTAAGAGCCAAACTGGTGGATGCTCTGTGGAGTAAGGCCTAAATGCCCTACCACAGGTATGCCGGCCTGGGTGATGCTGCGTATGGTGTCGGCGATGGCCGCGCCGCCTTCCAGCTTGAGTGCATCACAGCCTGTCTCCTTCATGATGCGTACGGCGTTGCGCAGAGCGTCGGTACGGTCAATCTGGTATGAGCCGAAGGGCATGTCGCACACCACGAAGGCACGCTTGGCTCCACGGCTCACGCACATGGCGTGATAAATCATTTGGTCGAGGGTGATGGGAAGGGTCGTGGCGTGGCCGGCCATCACGTTCGACGCACTGTCGCCCACAAGCAGGCAGTCGACGCCTGCGGCGTCAAGGATTTTAGCGGTGGTATAGTCGTATGAAGTGAGCATGGCGATTTTCACGCCTGCCTCCTTCATTTCGCGCAGTCGGCGGGTTGTCACCTTGCGGGTGTCGGTCACCAGATAGCCTGACATTCTTTATAGTTTGATGGAACGGTAGATGGTGTCTGCAGACACGCATCGTGTTTACTCTTCAGCGGGTTTCATATTGGTGTAGACGGTCTGCACGTCGTCGAAGTCCTCGAGGCGCTCCACCATCTTGTCTATGCTTTCGCGTTCCTCGGGCGTCACGTCCTTGAGGTCGTTGGGCACGTAGGTGAACTCGGCGCCTACCACTTCGAAGCCGTTCTCCTCGAGATGCTTCTGTATTTGGCCGAAGCTCTTGGGGTCACCGTAGATGGTGATGGAGCCTTCTTCTTCGTCTTCGTCGTACTCGTCTTCTACGCCGTAATCAATGAGGTCAAGGATGAGTTCGTCCATGTCAATGTCGTCCTTCTTCTTGAAAGAGAAGACTGACTTGTGGTCGAAGAGATAAGCCAAGGAGCCCATGGTACCGAGGTTGCCGTTAAACTTGTTGAAGACGGAGCGCACGTCGCCCACGGTACGGGTTGGATTGTCAGTTAGGGTATCCACGAAGATGGCCACTCCGTGAGGGCCGTATCCTTCGTAGGTCATGGCCTTATACTCGCTCTGGTCCTTACCCATAGCGTTCTTGATAGCGCGCTCTATGTTGTCCTTCGGCATATTCTCTCGCTTGCAGGTGGCGATGATGGCGCGAAGGGTTGGGTTATTCTCGGGTTCGGGACCGCCGGCCTTCACGGCCACGGCTATCTGCTTGCCGAGTTTGGTAAACGTGCGAGCCATGTGGCCCCATCTTTTCATTTTTGCTGCCTTTCTATATTCAAAAGCGCGTCCCATGGTTTGTGTGTTATTTTTGTGATGTAATTAGTTGTCTGATATTCTGCCTGTTCCCGTTCTTTACGAGAGTGATGGAGCAAGGCTTCACGGCGGTCGTCACAAGGCTTGGAGTGCTGCTGCAGAGCGTGAAAAGCGGGCCTTGCCATCATGACAAAATGCGTGTCATGTGGCTGGCACGCATTTACAGGTGATGAAGTTTAACGTAGCTTGGCGCCCACGGCCTTTTCGAGGGCAGCGATGATGCGTTTCATGACGGCGTCGGTCTGCTTGTCGTTCATGGTCTTGCCCGCATCCTGAAGCGTGAAGTTGACGGCGTAACTCTTTTTGCCGGGCTCGAGGTTCTTGCCTTCGTAGACGTCGAAGAGTTCCACCTTCTTGAGCAACTTGCGTTCAGCCTGCATGGCGGCCTGCTCGATGGCAGCAAACTCTACATTCTTGTCCACCAGCAAGGCGAGGTCGCGGCTCACGGCGGGGAACTTTGACCAGTCTCTGAACTCCAAAGGCGACTTCTCTGAGAGGCGGAAGAGGGGTTGGAGGTTGATTTCGGCATAGTAGACTTCCTGACGCAGGTCGAAGAGACGGGTCACCTCGCGGCTGAGCACGCCCCACTCGGCGAGCAGCTTGCCATTCCTGTCTGTGACCACGCGGCTCTTGGCGAAGAGGTCGTTTTGGCCGGCCGCCTGTTTGAGCTGTCCGGCGTTCAGGCCGAGACGGGCCATGATGTTTCTGACGGCGGCAGCTATCTCGTAGACGTTGCTTTCTTCGTCGGCGTGAGCCCATGAGCCGGCCACTCGACGGCCGGTAATCCAGAGGGCCAGCCGCTCGGTCTCCACATAGGGGAGCTTGTCGTCGGGCGCAGCGTCGGGTTTGAGGGCGTAGCAGTTGCCGGTCTCGAAGAAGCGGAGGTCAGTCATCTTTCGATTAACATTATGGGCAATGCTCTCGAGGCCGCCAAACACGAGGCTCTGACGCAGCACGCCGAGGTCGGAGCTCAGCGGGTTGAGCAGGCGGACGAGCGACGTGGCGGGATAGGAGGCAGAGCCGGCGTAGTAGCTCTCTCGGGTGAGCGAGTTGTTGAGTATTTCGCGGAAGCCGGCGCCTACGAGCTGTTCGCCGATGAGGTTTTCGGCCTTCTTCAGTCGGTCTACGCTACCGGCTATGGTCAGTGAGCTTTGCACGGCAGTAGGCAGGGGCACTTGGTTGTAGCCGAAGATGCGCAAGATGTCTTCCACCACGTCGCAGGGACGCTTGACGTCCACGCGATAGGCGGGCACACTGAGTTTGAGGCCCTCTTCGCTCTCAGCTACAATCTGCATTTCGAGCGAGGTGACTATGCGCTTGATTATGTCCTTGTCAATGTCCATACCTATGAGGTTATGGGCATAGTCGTAAGCCAGGTCCACGTCGAAGTGCTTGACGAGCGTAGGCTGTGCCACGTCTTTGATGTCCATGGCTATCTGTCCGCCTGCCAGCTCCTTGATGAGCATGGCAGCTGCCTTGAGGGCATAGATTTGTCCGTCCGGGTCGATGCCACGTTCGAAGCGGAACGAGGCGTCAGTGCTCAGTCCGTGACGTCGGGCGCTCTTTCTGATCCAGGTGGGGTCGAAGTAAGCACTCTCGAGGAGCACGTCGGTAGTGGTTTCGTAGGTGCCGGATCCCTTGCCGCCGAACACGCCGGCTATGCACATGGGTTCTTCGGCATTGCAGATGGCGAGGTCGCGTTCACTGAGTGTATGTTCCACGCCGTCGAGGGTCACAAAGGGAGTGCCTTCGGGCATGGCCCTGACCACCACCTTGCCGCCCTTGATCATGGCGGCGTCGAAGCAGTGGAGGGGCTGGCCATAGGCGAAGAGGATATAATTGGTCACGTCGACTACATTGTTGATGGGACGTACGCCAATGGTCTGCAGCCTCTCTTTGAGCCAGTCGGGGCTCTCGGCCACCTTACATCCCTTGATGCTGACGGCGCAGTAGCGGGGACAAGCCTCGGTGTTCTCCACCTCAACGGCTATGTCGAGGTCGTGGCTGTCGACGGCAAAATTCTCCACCGAGGGGCGGTGCAGTGCCGTGGCCACGCCGTGACGCAGCAGATAGGCATAGAGGTCGCGGGCCACGCCGTAGTGGGAACAGGCATCGGCGCGGTTGGGAGTAATGTCTACTTCGATGATGTAGTCGCTCTTGACGTTGAAATAGTCGGCGGCGGGAGTGCCTACGGCCGTATCTTCGGGCAGCACCATGATGCCGTCGTGGCTGGTGCCGACGCCTATCTCATCTTCGGCACATATCATGCCGAGACTCTCGACGCCGCGCAGCTTGGAGCGTTTGATGACAAACTCCTCTCCGTCGGGGCTATAGAGGTGAGTGCCTATGGTGGCCACAATGACCTTCTGCCCCTGGGCCACGTTGGGAGCTCCGCATACTATCTGGAGGGGTTCGGCTGCGCCCACGTCTACGGTGCAGATGTGCATGTGGTCGCTATTGGGGTGAACGTCGCAGGTGAGCACATGGCCCACCACGAGGCCGCGCAGGCCGCCCTTGATGGTTTCAACTTCTTCTACGCCATCCGACTCTAACCCTATGGAGGTGAGTGCGTCGGCTACTTCCTGCGGCGTCATGTCGAAGTCGACATATTCTTTCAGCCAGTTATAGGAGATATTCATAGTGGATAGTATCTGCGCGAGCCTTGGTGGCACACGCCGTAACTTGTTTGATTTCGATAGTCAATGAGATAGACTAAAGCCTTTGGGACGCTGCGACGAACCCTCGGCTTCATTTCGTGGCGCAAAATTACGCTATATTTTATTAACGACCAACCCCCAAGTCTTTTACTTGGTCTAAAAACTGAGCCACAGCGACCTCACAAGTGACCGTCCGCAGCTCTGGCGCGAGCCGCGGCGGGGCAGGTCTCATGCCGTCCCCTCCACCCTGCTCCCCACCGTGGGAGAGCGATCGCGCAATGGCTAAACCGATGTCTACCGAAGTTTCTCGGGAAAACAACATGTAGAGCCTATGATTTTTTACCCTCTCATGGCCGACATTTGAAGGTAGCTTGTTAACTTTGCAAGGCGCGGAGCGAAGTGGTTTCGGCCGAAGCCACATCTGTTTCTGCCCGGAACCACATCTGTTTTCGGCCGAAACCACATCTGTTTCCGACCGAAAACCACCGGAAAGGCTGCTTCGCGTAACAGCCGGAAGGCTTTTCCTACTCACCACACTGCATCCAACATCAGCACACACCATGGGAAACATCATCGAATTTGACCTGAGAGAGATACCACATGCCAAAGACGAGCCCGCTAAGGCTTACTTCCCCGTTGCCAGCAACATACGCACAGCTACGACGGAGGACATCTGCAAAGAAATCAACCGAGCCACCACCCACACCGAGGCCGACGTGAAAGGCGTAATCGAGGCGCTCAAGCAGGTGCTCGTCAGCCATCTGAAGAACGGAGAGAGGGTGGAGCTGGAAGGCATCGGCACCTTCTCGGCCTCCATCGCCAGCGAAGAGCCCATCACCCGGCCCGACGACAAACTCACGGCACGCGGCCTCTACTTAGACGACGTGCGCTTCAGAGCCAAGCGAAGCCTGAGGGCCGCCATCCGGCAGGCCACCTTCCACAGGACACAGACCCCGAGAAAGGCGGTCTACGAGTGGACCACGGACGAAATAATGGCCCACCTGGACCGTTATATGACTGAGCACGGGCTGCAAATGCTGAGCCGCATTGACATACAGACTGCCACGGGCTACAGCAGGGCCATGACCCGCCAATGGATAACGAAACTGATGGACCTGGGCCTGCTGAAGAAGCTGGGCACGCGCCACGCCCCTTACTACGTGATTGCCGGCGAAAGCAGCCCTCAGGAGACGGTGGCGCAAGACTGAGCAACCATCCGGCACGTCACCTCTACCCTCACCATTCATAATAGCCACACGATCCGCCTACCGAATATGGAAGAGAAGAAAGACCCAATGGCCTGGAAAGTCGTTCAGAGCGAATACCTCTATCGCCGCCCCTGGCTGACGGCCCGGAGAGACCATGTAGTGCTGCCGACCGGGGCCGAGATAAAAGACTTCTACGTGTTGGAATATCCCGACTTCTGCAATGTCATTGCCTTAACGCCTGATGGGAGGTTTGTGATGGAGCGCCAGTACCGCCACGCCACGGGCCTCACGGCCTACGAGATACCGGCAGGCTGCGTGGAACCGAACGAAGACCCCCTCGAGGCTGCCAAGCGAGAGCTGTACGAAGAGACGGGCTACGGAGGCGGCGAGTGGCAACACCTCATGACCATCTGCCCCAACGCCGGCGCCTGCACCAATTACAGCCATACCTACGTGGCACGAGGCGTAGAGAAGGTGTCGAGCCAGCACTTGGAAGCGTCGGAAGACATCAGCGTGGTGCTCATGGAGCGCAGCGAAGTGCTGGCCCTGCTTCACCGCGACGAGCTGCACCAGGCCATGATGGCCGCCCCTCTCTGGAAGTTCTTTGCCACCGAAGCGCTGCCCTCGGATGGGCCGGAAGAAGGCCACGACCGATAGCAAGCACAGGAGCTTGCCCCTTAGCGCGCCCACAGATTTCACCCACCCCCCCCATGAAACTACTCTCCTTCCCCACCCTTGCCGCTGCGGTCGCCCTCACCATGACCACCGCGCTGACAGGCTGTAAGACGCCCGCCATGACGGGGGGCTACGACAAAGCCAAACGTCCCACCACCGAAGAAATACGGCTGTTCAGCAAGGTAGCCACCAATGACCGGATGCAGGGCCTGAAGATCAAGAAAGTGGCCCGCCAGGTGGTAGCAGGCATGAACTACAAGTATCTCTGCGTCGACGCTGACGGAAACGATGCAGAAGTCGTTATTTACGTTCCCCTGCCCGACCAGGGGGAGCCAAGCGTTGTGAGCATCACCGCGACGAAGAAAGCCACTAAGCCGCAACGCTGACGCCTCTTCCCCATGTTTCAACCCTTTACCTGAGCCTTATGCAAGACTTCGCAGCGATAGACTTCGAGACAGCCAACTCGGCACACTCCAGCGTGTGTAGCGTAGGTGTGGTCATTGTGCGCGGCGGGCAGATAGTAGACAAATACTACAGCCTCATAGCCCCCGAGCCCGACTACTTCAGCTACTGGAACGTGCAGGTGCACGGTCTGACTGCAGCCGACTGCAAAGACGCGCCATGCTTTCCGGCCGTGTGGCGGGAGATTGAGCCGAAGATAGCCGGCCTGCCCTTGGTGGCCCATCACAGCCCCTTCGACGAAAGCTGTCTGAAGGCCGTCTTCAAGGTCTACGGCATGGACTACCCGGGCTACCGCTTCTACTGTACCTGCCGGGCCTCGCGCCGCAAGTGGGGACGGGCATTGCCCAACCATCAGCTGCACACCGTGGCCCGGCATTGTGGCTACGACCTCACCCGCCATCACCACGCCCTGGCCGATGCCGAGGCCTGCGCCGCCATCGCCCTCCGCATCTTATAGCCCCAAGTTGCGGCAAGAGCGCGACATCCCACCGACATAGAATAAGGAGCACCCCCAGCAGAAGAGGGTGCTCCTTATTATCATTGTGAAGAAAAAGACAGACTACCAGGCCAGTTTGAAAGATACCTCTTCACCCGAGCGGAGAGTGGCAAGGACAACGAGCATGCGGGGCATAGCAGCCGAAAGAGGGAGATGCCAAAGGCCCTGACCCTGCAACGAAACGCTCTGAAGGCGGCGGCCGTCGGGGGCATAGATGCTGAGACGCTTCACCTCTTCCAGGTTGGTGCCCGAAAGCACTCCGCCCTTGACGAAAAACTGAGGCTGAGCCGTGACTGCCGACGCGGCAGAAGGCTGAGCGATACCCGTAAAGATGGGAGCGTCAGAGGCCGGGTTGAGATGTTCCACTATCTCGTAGACAGGCAGATTGCTACCGGTCCATGTAAGGCGCAAGGCACTGATACGGCTGCGCTGCGAGAGGTCAATGCGCGTAAGGACCTTGAGATCGGAGGGCAGGGTGAGGTCGTACCAGTAGCCGCCATCGTAAGTGAACTGCACCTTGAGATTGGCAGCCTTGGCCTCTTCAGGCAAGCATACGAGGTCGACGCTGGCCAAGGGGACGATGTTCTGGAAATTGTAGATGAGGGAATTGGTAGCAATGCCGGCGGGCTTGGTGGTAAGGTCGGCATCGCAGACAGCAGGCACTACATTGCCATTGCCATCCTCAGCCTGAGGCTTCAGCAGGGCGTTGCCGTTAACCTCTATCTCGTAAAGGCGCAGCCACTTGGCTGTATTGGGGCGGGTAAGCACGAGGCGGACAAAGGCGGCCGACTGCATGTCTCCGTCGAAGTCGCAGAACGTAACCTCATTGCTGTACTTCACGTTCTGGGGAAGGCTGAGCGTATAGACGGGGGAAGAAGTGCCTGCCACGTTGAGGTCGGTCCAGGTCTCACCATCGGCTGAGATTTGCACGCGTCCCTCGAGCATGTAGTCGCCGTTGGTTGTGCCCATGGCTATACGCACGTTCCTGATGGTGGCGGACTTAGTGAGGGCGAGCGTATAGACGTCGCCGTTGCGCTGGTTCTGGTTGAGACAGACGAAGGTGTTGTAGTTACCGTCGTACATGTACTGCTTGTCGTGATTTTCCCAGATAGGCCCATCGGGGATGGTAGTGGCATCGGCCTTCACCGAGACAGACGGAATGGCCACGACCTTGATGCTGGTGGCGGCGAGCTTGATGGGCATAGGGGCATCGGTGTCGTTGTAGACGCAGACATAGCGTACTTTCTCGTCGGTCGTTACCCTGTTCTGGGTGATGCGCGTCCACTTCTTGCCATTGGAGCTATACAAGACTGCATGGCGGGTGTAGAGGGTATCGGCCACGGTGATGGCAGAAAGCAGAGTGGGACGCGGCAGCTGTATGCCGACATACTTGCCGGGCTGGAGAACAGTGGCACTGAGTATGGGGTAGATGGTGGAAGAGCCACCTACGCGCACGTTGACGCCTTCCTGATTGGTCACGCCTACTGCCTTGGTGGGAGCGGGAGTATCGATGAGCAGGGCGCCGACCTTTGCTGCGAGACGGGGAATAAACTCATTGAGATATTTGTGGGAAGGCTTGGCCAGGGTATGCGATACGCTGATGGCTGTGCCCATTCCCTCGAGGGCTGCGACGTAGAAGTCTTCGTTGGAATTGAGGTGGCTGGCAGCCAGACAGGCGGCAGCTAAGGCCTGAGCGTCATCTTCATTGGCAGGATCGAGGGTAGAGGCCTGGAGGAGCTGCTTGGTGATGGTGGCCATGTACTGCAACTTCAGCACCCAAGGACGGAGGTCACGCCAGAGCAGGCGCTCGCTCTCGGTCTCAGAGGTTTCCAAGCCCTTGAGCACCTCGCAATTGTCGTTGATGGCATTCATGACCTCTAAGAGCGCCGTGGGGTCGGCATTCTGCTCGTAGGCAGCGATAAGGGCCTGATTGTCCATATCATTATAACGCAGGTAAGGCGCGAGGGCACGGTATGCCTCACGGGCTGGGGCGTTGTCGGGAAGTACTGCGTGGAAGGAAGCCTCCCACGACGACGTGTTGCTGAAGCCTGAGGTGTTCCACACATAGTCGGCCACGCTGAAGAGAGGGGTCTTAGCCACTTCTCCCTGCTGCATGGGGTTGCTCACGATGCCCAAGCCGCCGGAGAGGTCGGCAGGCACTGTGGCGTTAGAGTTGACGGCAGGCAGGTCGTAGAAGTTGGAATACATGTCCATGGGATATATCTGGCCGTCTGCATTGTCATTGCAGGGGTAGTTCCACCACCAGGCTACTTTACGGCCCAGCGGAGTGCGAGGTGTCTGGAAGTCGCCGGCATTGGGCACAGACCAGACGCCCCAGCCCGTGGTGTAGATAGTCACATAGGAAGGTGTGGCCGCAAGTGCGCTGAAATAGGAATCATACTGCTCCTGCGTGGCCGCAAAGGTACGACAGTAGATGTGGGGCACGAAGTGAATGGGACGGACCGTGTCTGCCGGGGCAGCATCGGCGGTGTTCCATTTAGCCTCGATGGCTCTTTGCAGCTCGGTAAGGCGGTCGGCCACCAGCTTGTACTCAGAAGCCGTATTGGGAACGGCAACGTCGTCCACAAAGACGGCGAACTGGCGCACGCCGAGGTTGTACATCTTCTCGTACTTGCTCATGATGTCAGCGATGGCAGTGGAGCTGTTGGAGTAGTTGTTGCCCGGATGTATGGCCCAGATGAAATTGACCTTAGTGGCGGCCGACGTGGCAGAGATTTCCTTGACCATGTCCTGCGAGAGCCACCCGTTAGCCTCCTGCTCATCAGAGATGGAAGTAGGATAAGCGTCCTTCCAATACTGAGAGTGGTAAGGGTCGCTCTTCGCGCCGTAGAGATATGTGTTCATCTTGTAACGCTTCATAAAGTGCATGAGATCTTTCTTGACCTCGATGCTGTAGGGATAGCCATAGTATCCTTCGACCAGGCCACGGCTTTGCATGTCGGCGTAGTCATTGATGGTGACGCCGGACAAATTCTCGGTGCCTTTGTCCAACATCTGGTCGAGTGAGGCTAGCGCAAAGAAGACAGCGTCGGTGTGTTCTCCCAAAATAACAACAGATGCCATTTGTTCACCATTGTCACAAACGTGGAGAAGGTGGCGGTCAAATTTGTCGGGCACGTTGAAAACCTCCCTGGAGAGACCTAAGATGTCAACCCTGGTATCCGCTTCGGAGTTATCTCCGTTGATGCCAAGCAGCAGGACGGAAACGGGGTCTCCGGTGGAAGCGTCAATGAACATGGCTTCCAGACCGTGGGCTTTGAGCACCTCTTCTGCACGGTTCTTCGTGGCTTGGTCAATACCTTCCCCACAAATCACCTCCACTTTTTTGGTGAAGCGAAGATTATCAGAGGCGTAGGTCACCTGGTGAGGGATAGGATAGATGGTGTACGTCGACTGGGCTCGCACCTGAACGATGGCGCAGCACAAGGATGCAAGCACCGCCAAGAAGAGTTGCAAGGCGGTAACTCGTTGTGTACAAGTTTGGTGGATCATAATAAAAAGTATTTGCTGGGTGAATAATATATCTGTCTCAGGGAAGGACAAGGAGGGGCGTCGGTTGCCTGCCCTCCTACCCGGGAAGGTCAGGTGGTAGCCTCGTCGCCTCGCTTGCACACCGACCAGCCGAAGCGGCCTATCAGCGGGCCGAGCCCATAGTAGGCCCCATGGAGGTAGACCAAAGGGGAAGACTGGTCAAGATGCCACTTACCAGCGGCGTCGAGAAAGGCATCGTCAGCCTTCACGTTGACCACATCGGCCAGGAACATATCATGGGAGCCGAGTTTCAATATCTCCCTTACCTTACACTCTATGCTGAGGGGCGACTCCTTGATGATAGGTGCCTTGACGTAACGGGCCGGCTCAGGGGTAAGCCCCATGGCTTCAAACTTGTTGACCTCGCGCCCGGACTTCACGCCACACCAATCCGTGGCACGTGCCATGGGCTCTGTGGTAAGGTTAATCACGAACTCCATGGTGCGGCATATCAGGTCGTAACTATGCCGCTCGGGGCGCACGGAGATGGAGCACATGGGAGGGTTGGTACATACCGTACCGGCCCAGGCCACGGTGAACACATTGAAATTCTCCGGTGCGTCACCACAACTGACCAGCAGAGCCGGCAGAGGATAAATCATGGTGCCGGGCTTCCAATCTTGTTTCATAAGGCAGGGAGGCGATGGGACAGTGGGCTATGGTGGCTGTCAGACAAGGCGAACATCCTCGACGCGCTGTTCTTTCTCACAGTACTGACACTGAAGCACACCGTGCTCTGCGTCAGTCACCTTGAAGCGCGTGGCCATAGGCTCATTGTTGGTAATACACTTGGGGTTGGCACACTTCACTATCCCCGTCAGGGTCTCAGGCAGGGCGACACACTTCTTCTCTACCACCTCGTAATCGCGGATGATACAAAGGGTGACGTTAGGGGCTACGACGCTCAGCATATTCAGCTCGGTGTCGGTGAAGTACTTGTCACTCACCTTGATGATACTCTTGTGGCCCATCTTGCTACTTTGAAGATTGTAGCCCACCATGATAGAGGAGTGGCGGATGTCTTCGAGGTGGAGCAGGCGTACCACCTGAAAAAGCTTGGAGGATGGGATGTGGTCGATGACGGTGCCGTTCTTGATTGCAGCGACCATCAGTTCTTCACGTTTCATAGAAGGGGAACTTGTTAGGAGGATGATTATCCGGCGACGGGGACTAAAGGAACCGTGCTGGGTTAGAGGTCCATGTTAAGCACATGGGCAATGATGGCCTGACGGGCGTAGAGGCCATTGCGTGCCTGCTCGAAGTAGTAGGCATGAGGATCTTCATCCACGTCGTAGGCTATCTCGTTCACTCGCGGCAGGGGGTGCAAAATTTTCATATTGGGTTTGGCCTCCTTCAGCATCTGGGCACGCAATATATATACGTCCTTCACCCGCTCATACTCCATGAGGTCAGTGAAACGCTCACGCTGCACGCGGGTCATATAGAGGATGTCCGCATCAGCTATCACGCCAGCATTGAAATCCTCATGCTCCACATAGCTGATATGGTACTGCCGGCAGTATAGCTTATACTCGTCCGGCATAGCCAGCTCGCGCGGAGCGATGAAGTGGAACGTAGGATGGAAGTGGCGCATGGCCATCAGCAGGGAATGTACAGTGCGGCCGTACTTCAAATCTCCCACCAAATAGATATTCAGGTTGTCAAGCGAGCCCTGCGTCTTATAGATGCTGTAGAGGTCAAGCAGGGTCTGCGTGGGATGCTGGTTGGCTCCGTCGCCAGCATTGATGACTGGCACCGGAGAGATTTCGGCGGCATAACGGGCAGCACCTTCTAAGTAATGCCGCATGACAATGACATCGGCATAGTTGCTCACCATCATGATGGTATCCTTCAGCGTCTCTCCCTTGGTTGAGCTTGTCACCTTGGGGTCAGTAAAGCCTATGACACGCGCACCGAGGCGGTTGGCCGCGGTTTCAAACGACAGGCGGGTACGTGTAGAGGGCTCGAAGAAAAGCGTTGCGACCACCTTGTCGGAGAGCATCGTTCGGTTGGGCTGTGCTTCAAACTGCTCAGCTTGATGGATAAGGTGCATGATATCCTCGCGGGTGAGGTTGGCTATAGATACGAGGCTGCGATTAGTAAACATGATATTAGGAGGTTGAGGAGATGATACTTTATGGTGTGGGCTCTATCGGCTTGCTCGGGGAGAGAGATGAGGGGAATGCTCTTCACCGGACCGCAGAGTTAGAAGGAAGCGCCCTCAATAGGGGCGAAGGGTATGTCGCCACCCGGAGGCAGCATGTCCATGCCTGCCGGAGGCGGGAGTTCGTCTCCCCCATTGAGGCGGGAACCTATGATGGAGGCATTGTCCGGGGTGCCGGAGGGAGCAAAGGGGTTAGAAGCCGGGGGCTGCCCGGTGACATCGGTCTCGTCCAGGTTTTCGAAGCGAGCATACTCGCCCTTGAAGCGGAGCAGCACCGAGCCCACTGAGCCGTTTCGATGCTTGGCGATGATGATTTCTGCCTTCCCGCGATAGTCGTTACCGGCTGCGTCGGTCTTCAGACCATAGTACTCCGGGCGGTGTATAAATAGCACCATATCGGCATCCTGTTCGATGGCGCCTGACTCGCGGAGGTCTGAGAGCTGGGGGCGTTTGTCGTTGTCCGGACGTTGCTCCACGCTACGGTTGAGCTGCGACAGGGCCAGGATGGGGATGTTCAGCTCTTTAGCAAGGCTCTTCAGCGAGCGGCTGATGGTTGACACCTCTTCCTGTCTACTGCCATGGCTTATGCCTGAGGCATTCATCAGCTGCAGGTAGTCTATCATGATGACGCGCACCCCATGTTCGCGCACCAGCCTACGGGCCTTCGTTCTCAGTTCGAAGATGGAGAGCTGCGGGGTATCATCCACATAGATGGGCTTACCCACAAGCTCTTTGATGCGATAGTCGAGCTGGCTCCACTCGTATGGCTTGAGCTGACCGCTCTTCAGCGTCTCGCCTTTAATCTCGCAGACATTGACGATGAGGCGGTTCACCAGCTGCACATTGGCCATTTCCAAAGAGAACAGTGCCACCGGCACTTGCTGGTCCACGGCCATGTTCTTGGCCATGCTGAGTGCGAAGGCGGTTTTACCCATGGCCGGGCGTGCGGCCAGTATGACCAGGTCTGAGTTTTGCCAGCCTGAGGTTATCTTGTCCAGCTCGTGGAAGCCTGAAGGTATACCGCTCATGCCGTCCGTACGCTCCGAGGCCCGTCGCAGCATCTCGTAGGCATCTTTGATGACAGGGTCTATCTGGGTATAGTCCTTCTTGAGATTTTCTTGCGACAACTTGAAAAGCTCACCCTCGGCCTCCTGCATGAGCACGTCTATATCTTGTGTATTGTCGAAGGCTTTTTCCTGTATGGCCCCCGTGTAGTGTATGAGTGCACGGGCAGTGGCTTTCTGGGCGATGATGCGTGCATGATACTCTATATGGGCTGCCGAGGCCACCATGCCGCTCAGCTCTGCGATATAGAAGCTGCCACCGGCCTCTTCCAGCTCGTCGGTAGAGCGCAGTGCCTCGGTGACTGTCAGTATATCGACCGGCTTCTCTTCCAGATTAAGCTGGCGGATGGCCTTATATATATGCTGGTGGCGCTGATCGTAGAAGCTCTCCGGCGATAATATCTCACACACCTCATAATAGGCATTCTTCTCTATCATCAGGGCGCCGATGACAGCCTGCTCTAATTCTACGGCCTGGGGTTGTAAGCGGCCACCGTAGTCAGCCACTGTGTCCTGGTTGTCATACTTCTTGGAGGTTCGGCGTCTGGCCGGAGTAGGTGTCTGAGAGACCATGATGGGGTTTATTACGGGGTGAGTGATAGAGTATGGTGTGAGGCATTGCTGCCTCCGGGTGGAGGCTATGGGTGCTGGTAACAACCCATATCCGGGAAGGTTCCCCGGGCGCGTCCCTTGCGGTCGTCCGGGAAGGTGGCCTGCGTAATGGCCGGGTCGGCTGTACCTATGGCCTTTGACTTCTCGCTGAGCTCAAAGTAGAAGAGCAGGTGCTTGGTGTCATAAGCCGGCGAGAAATTGCCATCACGCTGTACCAAGGCCGTGTCGCCCTCGGTGACGTCCCATTGGCAGTTTACCCAATGGTCTTCGAGGTCGTCGGGCTTGGGGGTATTCACCAGACAGTTCTGGAAGAGATACTCAAATGGCACATCGGGATAATCGGCAGCGCGGCTGCCCATCACCTCGTCAGAGGCAAAGCCGGTGATGATGCTGTTCTTGAAGCTTATATCGAGAGGCAGCGGCGAGCCGTAGTCGTCGAAGTTGGCAAAGTTCAGGGCGTGTCCTGCCTGCCCGAAGAGGTAGAGGTTGGCTATGGTGCAGTGCACGAACTCGGCCTTGCCACCCGACACTCTCACGCAGTCGCCACCGGCATTAGTCAGCTGGGTGTTGCCCACATAGACCGAAGCGTTCCTGGTCTCGAAGCCGTGGTAGAGGGTGTTATGGATGATAGAATTGGTCAGGGTCAAACGGGGCCGGCTTCCTATGGCTGCGGAGTCTACGTAGACGCCGAAGGTGCCGCTATGTATGTCGGCGTGGTCTATCACATTGCCTGTGGAGGTACTCGCGAAGAACACCCCGCCCCACTGCGCCGGAATACGGTCGTAGGGCTGTCCGTCGAACATGTTGCCCATGCGGTTGCCGCGCATCACTACAGGCTCGTCTATTGTGCCCTCTACGTGCAAGGTACCACGCACGATGAGGCTTGCCTCGGGCGCGAAGTACATCCGCACTCCTGCCCCGAGCGTCAACGTGGCCCCTTCCTTCACACTGAGGCTGTCCATAATCTGGTACGGGCGACGGGCCGACATCACTTCATTGCCCGTAATTTCTACTCCCCGCAGCGTAATGACGCTCTGCCCTGCGGCCGTGAGCACCACCTGCTGTTCGACACCGGCGGCCGTGGTGAAGAGTAGGCGGTCTTCTACGCTGACCACGTCGTCCCTGTCTGCGTCAGGCACATTGGCCATGACAAACACGTAGATGCTGTCCTTGGCCAGCACTTCAAATTCATTGCCTTCATCGGCGGTCAGGGGCACTCCGTCCACGTCTATCTTGAAAGGCGACTGCGCCACTCCTTGCTCCAAGCGCACATTGGCTATGCGGATGGCCTTGTCATGCGGGTTGTGCACAGTGAAGTAGCGGTAGCTGCTGGGGGTCTCGCTCAGCAGTGTGTCCATCTTGAGTGTGTCCATGCCTATGCGCAGCTTGTCAGACGCAGAGTGTGTATACTCTATGTCGTCTAAGCAGCCCGTCAGCATTATCTGCAGAGGCAGCAGCATGACCATGACACATAGGAGGGCCTTTGTAAGTTTCATGACAGATGAGGTAGAGATTACTGGCTGGGAAGCGACGCCGTGGCGGAGGTGGTCTGTCGGCCTCCGGCGCGGACGGTCACACCCTCTTCAATATATCTAACAGGTGGCGCCACACCATCTCAACGGTGGGAATGAGCAAGCGCTCGTCAGGGGAGTGCACTCCCCGCAGCGTCGGGCCGAAACTAATCATGTCGAGCCCGGGATATTTCTCGCTGAAGAGACCGCACTCTAAGCCTGCATGAATGGCACGCACCAAGGGCTCTTTGCCAAATAGGGCGAGGTAGCTTTCACGGGCTATGCGGAGTATCTCGCTATCCTTGTTAAACTTCCAGCCCGGGTAGCCATCGTTGGTCTGCACCGTGGCTCCGGCCAGTTCCATGGCCGAGCGCCACACGCTGACCATGTACTCACGCTGACTGTTGAGGGAGCTACGCTGGCTGGAGTTCACAAAGATGCCGTCGTCTGCCATGCGGATACTGGCGAGGTTTGACGAGGTCTCCACCAATCCCTCGAGCTCGGCGCTCATGGCAAACACTCCGTTGTGCACGGCCTGTAAGCCCTTGAGCATTCTCAGGCCGGCCGCGTAGTCCATGCCCTCGGCCGTAGCCTCGGCGGTGCTGAGCTCGAAGCGCACGGCATTTTCGGTGGCGGCAAACTCGGTCTCTACCTCGGCGATGTAGATGTTGAGATCTATGCGCACAGCCTCTTTGAAGCCGGCAGGCACAGCACACACGGCGTAGCCCTCGCGGGGGATGGCATTGGGCAGGCCGCCGCTTTGGATGTCGACAAGGCGGAGGTCACACTTCTCGGCCTCTGACAGGAGGAAACGCACCAGCAACTTATTGGCGTTGGCACGCCCCTTGTCGATGTCGTCGCCAGAGTGGCCGCCGGTCAGGCCTTCGACTTTCACCTTGAAGAAGTAGTAGCCCTGCGGCACCTCCTGAAGCGGGCGGGGAAAGACGGCCGTAGTCCTATTGCCACCGGCGCAGCCCACAAATATCTGCCCCTCGTCTTCAGAGTCGAGGTTGAGCAGATAATCGCCTTCCATGAAGTCGCTGCCCATGCCGAAGGCGCCCGTCAGCCCTGACTCTTCGTCGCGAGTGAACACACACTGCAGGTCGCCGTGCGCAATGTCAGTCGCCTGGAGGATGGCAAGCTGCATGGCCACACCGATGCCGTCGTCTGCGCCCAATGTCGTGCCCTTGGCTTTCAGCCACTCGCCGTCTACGTAGGTCTGAATGGCGTCTTTGTCGAAGTCGAAGTCTACATCGTCGTTCTTCTCACACACCATGTCGTAGTGGCTCTGGAGAATAACGCGCTTGCGACCCTCCATGCCCGGGGTTGCAGGTTTCGCGATGAGCACATTGCCCGCGGCATCCACCTTCACCGGCAGACCGAGGCGCTGACCGAAGTCAACAAGATACTGCGTCATCTTCTCCTCACGCTTGGAGGGATGGGGAATGCGACAGATTTCCTCAAAGAGGGCAAACACTTCGCGGGGTACTAAACTCGTGGTATCTGAAGGGGATTGCATGATATGTAGATTAAAATGGCTAACTATCCGGCCACTCTCCTCACACTCCGTGCAGACCCTTTCATCGGGCCCGGGAGGGACATGTGAGCGGAAGGCTGAGAATAAAGTAGTGAAGAGTAGCCTGATGGCATATAAAAAATAACTACCTTCGCGCCGCAAAGATAGTCCAAGATGCTTGGAAGGCAAAGAAAAGTCTCCTTCTTTTCACTGCCGCCGCATGGCATCTCCGGCCTTCCGCCACATACCGCCCCCCTTCGTGCGGCGACTGTGCCACACGCCTCACCCCGGTGTCTTATGCAAGCATTCCTCTACTCTCTCCTCCTCATCGCAGCAGCCTTCGTACTGCTCGCCATACGCCTCTTCTTCGGCAAGGACTTCGTGCAGACTCACACTCACGACAATGAAGCCCTGCGCAAGAAGGGCATACACTGTGCCAGGACACAAGACGCCTTAGACCGGCGGCGCAGACTAAGACGCTGACCCCTACCCTGCCGCCTCACCCCGTCCACTGCCTCACGCTTACACATACTCACCCTATACACCCTCACACTCATGATGAAATCCATCTCCTACCTCCTGCTGGCGCTCGCCGCCGCCTCTTTCACTGCCTGCCAGAAGACTGACAGCAGCAAAGTCAAGAAGAACACGGCCGGTCTGCCGGCCGCCACACAAGGAAGTAAGGCCGAAGGCCTGATAGCCTACGTCGAAGTTGACAGCCTCGCTACCCAATACGAATACTGCAAGGAAGGACAAAAAAACCTTGAGGCCAAGCAGGCCAACTACCGCAAGCAGCTCGAAAACAAAGCCGCTGCCCTGCAACGCGCCATGACTAACTTCCAGAACAAGTACCAGCAGGGCAAGTTCACCTCGCAACAGGAGGCGGAGAAAGAACAGGCAAGTCTGCAGAAACAGCAACAGCAGCTGCAGCAGATGCAGGGACGCTTTGAGGAAGAAATGGCCAAAGCCGCTGAAGACTACCAAAAAGTGCTCCGCGACAGCCTCAACAACTACCTCAAGGTGTTTAACGCCGACGGACGCTACAAGATGATACTCAGCAAAAGCGGCGACAACATCCTCTACGCCGACAAGTCGCTCGACATTACCAACACCATCATTGCCGGCCTCAACAAGCGTTACAAAAAAAAGTAACCTCTCCCCTTGCCTCGTCTGAAAGAAAGTCCTACTTTTGCCACGGCTTTACGCAAAGCCCTCCCCCACCACACTCGGGGGACGGGCCTTTTAGGAAAGTTGCCGGAGTGATCGAACGGGGCGGACTCGAAATCCGCTGTACGGCTTGTCCGTACCGGGGGTTTGAATCCCTCACTTTCCGCCACTATCCCCTGAAGATGGAAGTCTGACGCCGGACTTCCATCTTTCTTGTATCAGGACCAGAGGGCGCATTGCAGCCTCACGGGAAACATCCAGCGTTTTTGTGAAATGCCTCCCGTTTTAACGAGATGTACATCCAGTTCTTCCTACATGTACATCTAAGATTTCCTACATGTACATCTAGTTTTTTCTACATGTACATCTAGTTTTTTCTACATGTACATCTAAGATTTTCTGCATGTACATCTAGTTTTTCCTACATGTACATCTAAGATTTTCTGCATGTACATCTAAGATTTCCTACATGTACATCTAAGATTCATGCCACGTACAAACCGGCAGCAGGGAATACGGTCTAACGCCCGGCTGACGCAGAAGAGGGCGGCAGGCAACGGGGTGTGCGAAGGAGGGTCGTACGATGGAAAAATATCCACATGGTGCGGGGCGATAAGATATATCTACTATTTTTGCAGTGGGAAGCCCGGCGTACTGCATGCCGGCATGCTACTCCGCTCCACGACCTCCCGTCAACCATCTCGACACACGCCTATGCCGCAGACCACCCTCCGCCATCTGCTCCTGCTCATCCCCACCCTGCTCCTGCTGAGCTCCTGCTACTACTCCCAGCAAGGGGGCGGCGACGCCTGGGTGATGGGCGAGAAGCAGGCTGTGGACAGCATACACTTCCGCGCACGCCACCACTACTGGGTGGGTTACAACTTCGTGCTGACAGACTCGCTGAACGCATCGACCTCGGCGCCGTTCACCGGGCTGCTGCCCGAATACGACCTGGCGCTCAGCGACACCTCGCGCTTCCGTAGAGGCGACCATGCGGTGGTGGTAAGCATCACCTATGCCCCTGGGGCGCCCACAGCTACACTCACCGACAACGCCCCGACCGACAGCATCTGGGTGAAGATAGCACGCGACCAGTTCACCCAGGGATGGGTACGAGAGAGCGACCTGCTGCAGAGAGTGACGCCTGACGACCCTATCAGCCGGTTCATCTTCCACTTCTCGGACAGCCGCGCCCTCTTCTTTCTCTCGTTTGCAGGCATCGGCATCTTCTTCATTCTCGTACAGATAGTGCGCCACGGGCGTATCCGCATCGTCCACTTCCGCGACATACCGAGCTTCTACCCCACCCTGCTCTGCCTCTGTGTGAGTGGCGCTGCCGTGATTTATGGTAGCATCCAGCGCTTTGTGCCCGAGACATGGGTGGAATTTTACTACCACCCGACCCTCAATCCCCTCAGCTCCGACATACCGCTCATCCTGGCCCTCTTCATTGCCTCCATCTGGCTCATGCTCATCGTGGCAGTGGCCGTAGTCGACGAGCTGCGCCGCCTGCCCGACCTGGGAGACAACCTCAGCTACTTGGTAACGCTGGGCGGCGTCTGCATGGTGCTCTACCTCATCTTTACCCTCACCACACCTTTTTATATAGGCTACGTGCTACTCTGCGGCTACTGGTATTTCGCCATTAGCCAGTACATGCGCCACGGGCCGTCCCACCTCTACTGCGGCGCCTGCCATCACTCGCTGCCGGCGAGGGGAAGATGCCCACATTGCGGCGTGATGAACGAATAGCACATCTTCACCATTTAACTTCCTAAGCCAATGAACATACTGACACTCCTCGCCGTAATGTGGCCCTTGACCATCGTCGAGCCCACAAGCCCCCTGCCCTCCGACAGCATACGCGAAGAGGAAGTGTCCCTCTGCCACGGCGATATCAGTCTGCCGGCCGTGGTCTGCCTACCTGCCACAAAGGACACGCCGCAAGAGGCAGTGGCACGCTACCCCGCCGTGGTGCTCGTGGCCGGCAGCGGGCCCAACGACAAAGACGAGACAATCGGACCGAACAAGCCCTTTCGCGACCTGGCACACCGCCTGGCCAAAGCCGGCATTGCCAGTCTGCGCTACGATAAGCGTACTCTGGTCTACGGCGCACGCTCCCGCGAGGTGAGCGGCGGAAGGATGGACTTCCAGACTGAGGTGGTGGACGATGCCGCTGAAGCCCTCCGCCAGCTGGCCCGTAGAGAGGATGTGGATGCCGGTCGCCTTTACGTGGTGGGCCATAGCCTGGGCGCCATGATGGCTCCGCGCATTGTGGCCGCCTGCGCCTCTCACACCAAGGTGGCAGGCATGGTGGCCTTGGCTCCACCGGCGCGCACCCTCCTACAGTGTGCACACGACCAAGTCAAGCACATCGCCTCGCAGCAAGGCGCCTCCGAGGCTCTGGCTGAACAGACCGCCGCCAAAGCCGTGCAACAGATGAAGGCCTCACTTCCTGCAGAATATGCCGCCGAGGCCGAGAACTATACCCCCTCGGCCGACGCGAAGAAGCTAACGCCACTGCCCATGCTCCTGCTCTTCGGCGAATACGACTACCAGGTGACCATCGCCGACTACATACAGTGGCAATTTGCCTTGCGCAATCACTCAGCCGCCAGCCTGCACTACCTGCCGAAGCACGACCATCTGCTGCGCGCCCTCGACCATCCCGCCCAACCCGCAGACTATCTGCAACCCGGCTCCATGACTGACGAGGCCCTTGGCCTCATTGTCGCCTTCATTCACGCCCCTCGCAAAGACTGAGCGACGCACTAAGCCTCCTACTTCAAACCTCATCCATATGATACATCACACCGTCCAATTTCGTTTCCGCTCAGACGTGAGCAACGAACAGAGAAACGCTGCCAAGGCAGTGTTCAAAGCTGGCATCGAAGCCCTGCCGGCCGTCATTCCTACCATTCGCAAAGTGGCAGTAGGCTTCAACGTCAACCCCGCCGAACACTGGGACATCTGCCTCTACGCCTGCTTTGACACTTTGGAAGATGCCAAAGCCTACGGAGCCCATCCCGCCCACCGCGCCGTAGCCCTCGAACTCATGAAACATATAGAGGAGCGGGCCTGCACCGACTGCGAGGCATAGGCCCAACGACACACCGCACCGGCCGACCAACTCGAAAACAGCACGCCACCACGGAGCGGGAGGTACAAAAATCGCAGGCCGAAGTAGGAAAAACCTACAAATCATTTGCCTGCGATACAAATAATTTGTACTTTGCGCCCGATTAAGCGGGTACTTGTCTCTCAGGGCCGGCAGCCATGGCCAACCGGGCCAAGTACAAGTCCTCCCTCTTTCCTCCGAAGACACACAACCTTAAACCTTATCTATTATGAAAGTTTACAATTCTCACGAGATCAAGAACATAGCACTTCTTGGCAACGACGGCTCAGGTAAGACCACCCTTACGGAGGCTCTCCTCTTTGAGAGTGGTCAGATTAAGCGCAGAGGACGCATCACGGCCAAGAATACTGTCTCAGACTACTTCCCCGTTGAACAGGACTATGGTTACTCCGTTTTCTCTACCGTATTCCATACCGAGTGGATGGGCAAGAAGCTTAACATCATTGACTGCCCGGGCTCTGACGACTTTGTGGGCGCTGCCCTTACCGCCCTCAATGTGACAGACACAGCGTTGCTCCTCATCAACGGCACTTTCGGCCCTGAAGTAGGTACACAAAACCACTTCCGCTATACGGAGAAGCTGAAGAAGCCCGTTATCTTCCTTGTCAACCAGTTAGACAGCGAGAATTGTGACTACGACATGGTGGTCGAAGAACTCCAAAATATTTATGGCTCTAAGGTTGTGCCCGTGCAGTACCCCGTCAAGACCGGCCCCGACTTCAACGCCCTGATTGACGTCATCTTGATGAAGCAACTCACCTACGGCCCCGACGGCGGAGAACCCACCATCGAAGACATTCCGGCAGCTGAGCAAGAGAAGGCACAGGCCATGCACAAGGCGCTCGTAGAGGCAGCCGCTGAGAATGACGAAGGCTTGATGGAGAAATTCTTTGAAACCGAGCAGCTCACCGAAGACGAGATGCGTGAAGGCATCCGCAAGGGCATGGTCACCCGCAGCATCTACCCTGTATTCTGCGTGTGCGCCACCAAGAATATGGGCGTGGGACGCCTCATGGAGTTCTTGGGCAATGTAGTACCCTTCGTCAACGAGATGCCCCCCGTTCACAACACCCGCGGCGAAGAAGTAAAGCTCGACCCGGAAGGCCCCACCTCCATCTACTTCTTCAAGACCGGCGTGGAGCCACATATCGGCGAAGTACAATATTTCAAGGTGATGAGCGGCACGCTGCATGAGGGCGACGACCTTACCAACTCCGACAGAGGTTCTAAAGAGCGCATGGCCCAGTTGTTTGTTTGCTCCGGCGCCAACCGCGACAAGGTGGAGCAACTCTCTGCCGGCGACATCGGCTGCACCGTCAAGCTCAAAGATGTGCGCACCGGCAACACCCTCAACAGCAAGGACTGCGAGCATCGTTTCAACTTTATCAAATTCCCCAACCCCAAGTTTACACGGGCCATCAAGGCCGTTAACGAGGCCGACACCGAGAAGATGATGGCGGCGCTCAACCGCATGCGCCAGGAAGACCCCACGTGGGAAGTGGAGCAGAGCAAGGAGCTGCGCCAGATACTGGTGCACGGACAGGGCGAGTTCCACCTCCGCACGCTCAAATGGCGTCTTGAAAATCTGGACAAGATTGCCGTGGAGTTCTACCCCCAGCGCATTCCCTATCGCGAGACCATCACCAAGGCTGCGCGCGCTGACTATCGCCATAAGAAGCAGAGCGGTGGCGCCGGCCAGTTCGGCGAAGTACATCTCATCGTCGAGCCCTACAGCGACGGCATGCCCGACCCCGTGGTCTACAAATTCGGCGGTCAGGAAATACGCATAGCCATGAAGGGCAAGGAAGAGATACCCTTGGAATGGGGCGGCAAGCTCGTCTTCATCAACTCCGTAGTGGGAGGCGCCATTGATGCACGCTTTATGCCCGCCATACTCAAAGGCATCATGAGCCGCATGGAGCAAGGACCGCTCACCGGTAGCTATGCACGCGATGTACGCGTCATCGTCTACGATGGAAAGATGCACCCCGTAGACTCCAACGAGCTCTCCTTCATGCTCGCCGGCCGCAATGCCTTCAGCGCTGCCTTCAAAGAGGCCGGTCCCAAAATCCTTGAGCCTATCTACGATGTCGAGGTCTTTGTTCCCGCCGACAAGATGGGCGATGTAATGAGCGACCTCCAAGGACGCCGCGGCATGATTATTGGCATGAGCAGCGAGTCCGGTTACGAGAAACTTCAGGCCAAGGTGCCCCTCGCAGAGATGAGCAGCTACTCCACCACCCTCAGCTCGCTCACAGGTGGACGAGCCTCCTTCATTATGAAGTTCGCCAGCTACGAACTCGTGCCCGGCGACCTGCAGAACAAGCTCATCACCGACTTCGAACAGCAACAGGCCGAAGAGAAATAACCTCTCGTCAAGCGGTGCTCTCACCGCTGCAACCCACAAGTGCATCCGCCTTCCCGCGAAGGCGGATGCACTTCTTTTTCTCTCAACGCCAGCTCCGGGTGCGGGGAACACAGTCCGGGGAATACAGCGCCCTTGATACTATCGCATCACCACGTCGCCCATAGCCACTACCACCTTGTGCCAACGACTTTAAGGGCAGGAACTTGGCCTATACAATAAGTTAGACTAACTTTGCCCTCAAACGACACATCCCGCTACTATTCAGCCACCCGCGAGGCACACATCCCCAGTCTCTACCATGCCCATCTCACAGTCTATCGCCCGCTCAGCCGCCTGTAGCCACAAAGGCATCATCCTTGCCTGCGTCTGGCTACTCTGCCTGGCCCTTCTCCCTCTTCATGCCAAGGCACAAGCCCTCTCACCCACCCATCACGCAGCCTCCACCCCGCCCAAGACCATCCAGACCACCCAGCAACAGATAGTCCAGAAATACAGCCACTTACTCGACTCCCTTTACAGGCATTACGCTGCCCTGAAAGGCTCACGGCCGCTCAGACCCACAGACGACATCATGCCCACAGACCCTTACTTCACCCCGCTCCTCTGCATCAACGCCCTCTCCGAGGAAGCACTCTCACACACCATAGGAAGCAAGAGCCGCAACCTCACAGCCGAAGGCCCTATCACGCTCTCACCGGCAAGGGCTGTCCGCGCACAATACGCAAGCCTCATCGACATCTACACCACCACCCCATGGTACGTCACCCACGAAGAGACCGACACAGGCACGCTTGATCTCGAAGACGCCCTCCGCGAAAGTGTTAAAGACACACTCAGCCTCACCAACAGGTACACACACGAACGCACCGACAACCCCAAAGAGGAGAAGCCGCTACCCCTCATCCCCGAGGGCATAGGGGATGACTTCGGCATCGTGGTGCGCAGACCTAACTTCTGGAAAATCAAGACAAACTTGTCTCTACAGTTTACACAAAACCATGTCTCTGAAAACTGGTACAAGGGCGGTGAAAGCAACAATGCCCTCCTCGGGGCAGTCACCATACACTGCGACTTCAACAATCAGAAGAAAATCAATTTCGACAACTGCCTCGAAATGAAGCTCGGCTTCCAGAGCACACGCAAGGACAAAGAGCATAAGTTCCTCACCAACTCTGACCTGCTGCGTATGACCAACAAGTTTGGACTGAAGGCCATCAAAAACTGGTACTATACCCTCATGCTGCAAAGCTGGACACAGTTCTGCCGAGGCTACAGAGCCAATGACCCGCGCGTCTACTCAGACTTCACATCCCCCTTCGAGTCGCTGCTCACGGTCGGTATGGACTATAAGCTCTCGAAGAAGAACTTCAGCATCAACGCCACCCTCTCGCCCATAGCCCTCAAGTTCAAGTACGTGGCACGCAGAGACCTTGCCACCGCCTTCGGCCTCAACCCCGGCCGTCACAACATGTGGGAACGAGGCTCCAACATCACAGCGAATAGTACATGGACCATGTTCAAGAACGTGACATGGACCTCCCGCTTCTACTACTTCACAGACTACGATAAGACCCAGATAGAATGGGAAAACACCTTCGACCTCAAGATCAACACCTATCTCAAAGTTAAATTCTTCGTCTATCCGCGCTTCGACGACAGCGCACCGGTAAAAGGCAAGCACTCTTACTTCCAGTTCAACGAGCTACTCAGCTTAGGCTTCGACATGAATTTCTAAAGCCACCTCGCCCATCACCACCCGCACAGTCCCTCCGGCCAACGCCGGCTCCACAGGTTGCAGTACCTGCCGGTTGTGGCGCGAAGCCGGGAGGCCCGTTTTATTGGGAGGCACAACATGAGGCGCTACATGGGCGCACGCCACACACACGCTGAAGAGATGAAGCGGAAGGGGGGAAACACCCCTCACAGCAGGCCGGATAGATGGGACGATATATGCTCACAACCCTACATGTACATCTAAATTTTCCTACATGTACATCTAAGATTTCCTACATGTACATCTAGAAAAAACTCCAAGCATTCCAGTTTTTTCTGCAATGCTTGGAGTTTTTCCTGCGATGCTTGGAGTCAACTCGAGAGAGCTGCTCCCAATGATATAAAGCACTCCGGGGCCGCGATACCAGGTGGACAGTGAGACGCACGCCCTCATCTTCCCCTCTCGATGGTCTAGCCCGGTCACGTGCCCCCCCTTGTCAGGCCATGGGCAGAGAAGGGATGCGCTCCACGCCACCTTAAAGGCACGGGGTTCAGGGATGATAAAATACGGGCACCTCTACCGGCACGCCACCCTGGGCAGCAGAGCGTTGCGACAGCTCTGCGAGACACGACCATTCCGCCGCATCGTACACATCAATGTCCAAGGGGCTGCCATTGCGCAGGCACTCAATGAGGCGGGCATCCATGGTGTAGTTCATCTCATTGGGCACCCCCATGGCTTTGCCTTCAAACCATAGACGCACGGCCGAACTGTCTGAACAGTAACTGCGCATGAAGGCTTCGGCCGCCTCGCCCACCATGGCCTCGGCAGGGATGTCCGGCTCGCCATCCGCGTGGTCGGCAGCGTTTTCATGGTCCGTACTTAGCTGCACGATGGGAACGGGATACTTCTGTACATAGCCCTTCGTGCCACAGACGGTCTGCATGCGGCTGTAAGGCCGAGGCGTGGTGACGTCTAACTGGAGCAGCACGGTGCAGCCGCTCTCCGTGGTGAGCAGAGAGTTGCTGATGCGCCCTATCGAGAGTCCGTTCACCCGTTCGCCCTTCGCGGTGAGTGAGCATATGGAGACGAAGCGGTCTCCACGGTGTATGCCCAAGAGCCGGGCGATGGGCCCGACGGCGTGAGTGGGGTATGGATTGCCACCATGCTCCATAAAGGAGTACTGCATCCATGCCTGGCGTGTGGCCGAGCGTGGAGTGAGGGCGGTGGAAGGTTCTGTGAGACGGTGTATATAGGCCCCCTCTAAGTGGCAGAGGCGTCCGAGCCTGCCTTGACGCACCAACTGGAGCGTCTGTAGGGTGAAGAGGTCGTAACAGCAGTTTTCGGTCATGAAGAGATGGCGCTGTGTCTCTTCGGCGGTACGTACCAAGGCGTGACACTCGTCTACGGTGGTGGCGGCAGGCACCTCGACGGCCACATGCTTGCCACACTGCATGGCGTAAATCGACATGGCCGCATGAAGCCGCCACTCCGTACATATATATATAAGGTCTACATCGGGCAGGCGACAGGCTCGCTGCCAGGCATCATCGCCCACAAGCACACCGGCCTCCGGTCGACCTGAGAGGCGTAGGGCTTCATTGGCCTTGCGGGCGTTGGTCTCGGAGAGGTCAACCACATACTTAATCACGGCATGGTGTATGTAGGCATAACGCCGCAGCGTCTTCATGCCTCGGTCGCCTAACCCTATGAGGGCTATGCGCACCTGAGGTATCGGGGAACAGGAGAGTTGGAATACTGAGGCCATGGTGAGAATGTAAGGTTGTGCTTAACGAAAAAGCGGAAGCACCCCACGATAGGAAGCCTCCACTTACCAAATGTTGTGTGTGTTACCGTTAACCCTAAGACTATTTGCGGCTCTTGCCGTAACGGCTCATGAACTTGTCTACACGTCCGGCTGTGTCGACGAGCTTGGACTTACCTGTGTAGAAGGGATGCGAAGTGCTTGAGATTTCGAGCTTGACTACGGGATAGGTTTCGCCTTCAAATTCAACGGTGTCAGTGGTCTTGCAGGTTGAACGAGAAAGGAACATATCGCCGTTGCTCATATCCTTGAACACTACGGGACGATAATTCTCAGGGTGAATGCCTTTTTTCATTGTGATGCTATAGCTTTATAAATGTTTTACAAGTATCCTCAGCCGGTGCGCATCCGGCTACGGAAGGGATAGAGCTGGTAACAAACTCTGTGTAATGGGCTTTTGGTGGCGCAAAAGTACGAACATTCCACCACGTCAGCAAGTTTTTTAAGTCATTTTCTGAAGAATAGTGCTACTTTTGCAGCGCCGGGAGCGTTGTGGACACGCCCAGAGGGGGTCTGGACCACCTCAGCGGCCCTCGCGCCCTCCACTGCCCCACTCCCAGCCTCTCCCGCCCCACGGGCGGCCCTTTGTATCTCCATGACACACCTGCGTCTTCACCTCCTCCCCTTCATTTTATTCATGGCGACCGGCCTCACAGCGGTTGCCCTGCCAGTAGACCGCTACTTCGTGAGTGCTCCCCGCGAGGTGCTACCCTTGATTGCGGGCACAGCGCGCCTTGACCTGCTCGACCTGCACGATCACAAGATGGAAGCAGTAGCCGAGAATAACCTGGGCGGCCAGGCCAAGCTGCTGCAGCGAACAGACTTCTTCATACGACTCACGACCAGCGCTGCCGGCAAGTGGCAGCTGCGCCTCTTCCCACAAAACTCGGGCGACACACTCATGGTGGTGGTGCGCAGCGTGCTGGCAAGCGGTGAGCAGTCGACCATCAGCGTCTACCATAAAGATTGGACGGCCTCGAGCCTGACCATACCTACCCCCAGGCTGGGCCGTTTTATCAAGATGGACGGCAGCAGCATCTCCCCCTTTCGCATGCAGGAGCTGGTGACCAAGCTGAACGAGCAACCCATCAAGGTGGACTTTACAGGCGATGACTTCGACATTATCACTTTTGCTATCAGCACGGATGGCCTCTCGATTGAGGACCGCAAGGATGTGGACGACATGCTCGAACCTGTGCGCTACAAGATGACACCTCTCGGGAGCATCATCCCATACACTGATTAACCGGCCGACGATGCTCCCTCGCCGCCCCACAGCCATGACCAGGTTCTGACGAATAGCGACAAACAGCCCGATGCCACAGAACAGCACCAATAGCAGTCACAAAGCCACACACAAAGCAAGAGAGTGAGCAGTTTGTTATTATTTTTGCCTATATTCTATCATTTGGTAGCAATTAGCACCCACATTCCTTGCCTGAAAGTATTTTTTATTCATATCTTTGCGCCCGGTTTGAGCCAAGCATTCTCCACTTGAAGGCAGCAGTTCGAGCCTGAGAGCTGTAGCGACGGCTAACACCCTGCACCGCACGCTCAGTCCATGCGATATTCTAACCCTTACACCTATTATATATTATGTGCGGCATAGCCTGTATCTTTCACATAAAGGACGACGTCATGTCCCTCCGCCCCAAAGCCCTCACCATGAGCAAGCGCATTCGCCATCGCGGGCCCGACTGGAGCGGCATTTACTGCGGAGCGTCGGCCATCATGTGTCACGAGCGTCTCTCCATCGTTGACCCCGAAAGCGGAGGCCAACCCCTCTTCTCCCCTGATAGGAAGCAAGTGCTCGCTGTCAATGGCGAGATTTACAACCACCAAGACATCAGAGCCCGCTACACCGACAAATATCCTTTTTCCACGGGGTCAGACTGCGAAGTGGTACTGGCCCTGTACCGCGATAAGGGCATAAACTTTCTCGAAGACCTCAACGGCATCTTTGCCTTCGCCCTCTACGATGAGGAGAAGGACGACTTCCTCATTGCACGCGACCCCATCGGCGTCATCCCCCTCTACATAGGCTTCGACGCCGACGGCAAAGTATACTGCGCCAGCGAACTGAAAGCCCTCGAAGGACTCTGTGAACGCTATGAGCCTTTCCTGCCCGGCCACTACTATCTGGGCAGCGAGGGAAAGATGGTCAGATGGTACAAGCGAGACTGGGAAGACTACGAAGCCGTGCAGCACGGTAGCACGGCAGCTGGCGACGTGCACGATGCCCTTGAAGCTGCTGTCAAGCGACAGCTCATGAGCGATGTGCCCTACGGTGTGCTCCTCTCCGGCGGCCTCGACAGTTCCGTCATATCAGCCGTGGCCAACAAGTATGCGGCCCGCCGCGTAGAGTCGGGCGACAAACAGGCCGCATGGTGGCCCCGCCTTCACTCATTCGCCGTGGGGCTTAAAGGTGCTCCCGACCTGGCCAAAGCCCGCGAGGTGGCCGACTTCATAGGCACTGTCCACCACGAAATCAACTATACCATCCAGGAAGGTCTCGACGCTGTACGCGATGTCATCTACTACATCGAAACCTACGATGTGACGACCGTGAGAGCCTCCACCCCTATGTACCTCCTGGCCCGCGTCATCAAGTCAATGGGCATCAAGATGGTGCTCTCGGGTGAAGGGGCCGACGAAGTCTTCGGTGGCTATCTCTACTTCCACAAAGCACCCGACGCCAAAGCCTTCCACGAAGAGACTGTGCGTAAACTGGGCAAGCTCCACCTCTACGACTGTCTGCGCGCCAACAAGAGCCTCTCAGCTTGGGGCGTGGAGGGACGCGTGCCCTTCCTCGACAAGGAATTTCTCGACGTGGCCATGCGCCTCAACCCTGAAGCCAAGATGTGCCCCGGACAGACCATCGAGAAACGCATCGTGCGCGAGGCCTTTGCAGACATGCTGCCCGAAAGCGTGGCTTGGAGGCAGAAGGAGCAATTCAGCGACGGAGTAGGCTACTCATGGATTGACACCCTCAAACAGATAACCGCAGAAGCCGTAACCGACGAGCAGATGGCCCACGCTGCCGAACGCTTCCCCATCAACCCGCCCATGAACAAGGAGGAATACTACTATCGGAGCATCTTCGAAGAGTATTTCCCCAGCGAAAGCGCAGCACGCAGTGTGCCATCCGTGCCATCCGTGGCCTGCTCCACCGCCGAGGCTTTGGCATGGGACGCTTCTTTCAAAAACCTCAACGACCCCAGCGGGCGTGCCGTGGCAGGCGTCCACGAACAAGCCTACAAATAAGCCCACCGCATGCAGCGAGCTGCTTCACCCGACCAGGCGAAGCAGCTCGTTTCTTCTCTGCGCCACGTCTACACGCCATCCCCTCATGACCAAGGCCGACGCTCAGACCTTGCCACCCCCATTTGACAAGCAGGAAAAGCAATCCGACTCGCACATAAAGGCCTAATTATCGCTTTCATGCCCTACAAATACCACAATCCAAAAAAAAAGGTTACTTTTGCGCCAAGCAAATAAACTCAAACACCCAATACTCTTAACAACAAACATCATGATCAACTACAAAGACTTAGGCCTTGTAAACACTCGCGATATGTTCGCCCGTGCCATCAAGGGCGGCTATGCCATCCCCGCTTTCAACTTCAACAACATGGAGCAGCTGCAGGCCATCATCCAGGCTTCTGCAGAGAAGAAGAGCCCCGTCATCCTTCAGGTATCTAAGGGTGCACGCGCTTATGCCAACCAGACCCTCCTCCGCTACATGGCTGAAGGTGCTGTGGCTTATGCCAAGGAACTCGGCTGTGAGCATCCCGAAATCGTACTGCACCTCGACCACGGCGACAGCTTCGAGACCTGCAAGAGCTGTATCGACATGGGCTTCAGCTCAGTCATGATTGACGGTTCCGGCCTTCCCTTTGAAGAGAACATTGCTCTCACCAAGAAGGTGGTAGACTACGCTCACCAATTTGACGTAACCGTAGAAGGCGAACTCGGTGTGCTCGCCGGTGTGGAAGACGAGGTATGCCACGCTGAAAGCCACTACACCAAGCCCGAAGAGGTAGTAGAGTTTGCAACCCGCACAGGCTGCGACAGCCTCGCCATCTCTATCGGCACCAGCCACGGAGCCTACAAGTTCACTCCCGAGCAGTGCACCCGTGACCCCAAGACCGGCCGTCTCGTACCTCCCCCCCTCGCCTTCGACGTACTCGACGCCGTGATGGAGCAGCTCCCCGGCTTCCCCATCGTACTCCACGGCTCTTCGTCCGTGCCTCAGGAAGAAGTGGACACCATCAACAAGTATGGTGGCAAGCTCCCCAATGCCGTTGGTATTCCTGAAGAGCAGCTCCGCAAGGCAGCAGCCAGCGCCGTCTGCAAGATTAACATTGACTCCGACTCCCGCCTTGCCATGACGGCAGCTATCCGTCAGGTCTTCGCTGAGAAGCCCGGTGAATTTGACCCCCGTAAGTACCTCGGCCCTGCTCGCGACAACATGAAGAAGCAGTATGAGCACAAGATTGTTGAGGTGCTTGGCTCTGAAAACAAGCTCGCTCAGCTCTAACACGTGACTCACGGCTAAGCAAGCCCATCCTATGGAGACCGCTGAAGGAGATCCCTCAGCGGTCTCATTTTCTGCAGACACTCTTGAACCTCACACAATCGTCAAGCGTCGCTTCACCGAAAGAGTTAAACGAATATTTTGTCTACACAGCGCCATACACTAACTTTGCACCACGTTTGCTAATCTCTTTCACCTACATCCCGAAAGAGAGGCAGCTCTCCCCGAAGCAATGACAAGACGCAAAAACAACCACTGGATTATTCCCCCGGGCCTAGAGCCTACCCCTTTTGACCTCAAGATTATGACAGAGGAGCGTAAAGGGCGATTAGTGCCTCCACGCTCCCTCATCAAGACGCCCGAGCAGATTGAAGGGATCCGCCAATCAGGCATCATCAATACAGGCGTGCTTGACCTTATCGCTCAGGAGATCCATGAAGGTATGTCCACTGCCGAAATCGACAAGCTGGTGTACGACTATACCACAGACCATGGCGCCATACCCGCGCCCCTCAACTACGAAGGATACCCCAAAAGCGTCTGTACCAGCATCAACGAGGTAGTCTGCCACGGCATCCCCTCTGAGTATGAGTATCTGGAGGCAGGCGACATAGTCAACGTGGATGTCAGCACCATTCTCAATGGCTACTTCAGCGACGCCTCCCGCATGTTCATCATCGGAGAGACCACTCCCCGCAAGGCCAAACTCGTCAACGTAGCCAAAGAGTGTCTGGCCATTGGCGCCGAAGCGGCAAAGCCCTGGGGCTACATCGGCGACATAGGCAAAGCCATAGAGCGGCATGCCCGCAAAAACGGCTTCAGCGTGGTGCGCGACCTCTGCGGCCACGGAGTGGGACTGGAGTTTCACGAAGAGCCCGAGGTAGACCATTACAACACGCACCACCACGGCATGCTCATCGTTCCCGGCATGGTCTTCACCATCGAGCCCATGATTAACATGGGCACCCACGAGGTCTTCATCGACGAAGAGGATGGCTGGACCGTCGTCACCGAGGACGAGCTGCCTTCCGCCCAGTGGGAACACACCTTCCTGGTGACTGAAAACGGGCTCGAAGTATTGACCCACTAAGTCGCCCGGCCATTACCTATTTTATATAAGTCTCACCTTATACGCCTCACGTTCATATAAGTCCACGCTCCACATGCCGGTAACTATCCTCGCCATCGAATCCAGCTGCGACGACACCTCTGCTGCCGTCATCAGCGACGGCCTGCTGCTCAGCAACGTCACAGCCTCGCAGAGTGTACACGAAGCGTATGGCGGCGTAGTGCCTGAGTTGGCATCGCGCGCTCATCAGCAGAACATAGTGCCCGTGGTAGACACAGCGCTCAAACAGGCCGGCGTCACCACACACGACCTATCTGCCATCGCCGTCACGCTCGGTCCGGGGCTCATGGGGTCGCTCTTAGTGGGGGTATCCTTCGCCAAAGGCCTGGCCCTCTCACTCGGCATCCCCTTCATTGAGACCAACCACCTGCAAGGCCACATCCTAGCCCACTTTATCCAGAAAGCCGGTGAAGAGCCGCGCCCCACCCCCCCCTACCCCTTCCTTTGCCTCCTCGTCAGCGGCGGGAACTCTCAGATTGTCAAGGTAAAAGCCTACAACGAAATGGAGATCCTGGGACAGACCATCGACGATGCAGCAGGCGAGGCCTTAGACAAGTGCGCCAAGATAATGAACCTGGGCTACCCCGGCGGCCCCATCATCGACCGCATGGCCCGAAAGGGAAATCCCACCGCCTTCAGCTTTGCCAAGCCGCATGTAGCCGGTTTAGACTACAGCTTCTCCGGTCTCAAAACCTCGCTGCTCTATTTCCTGCGCAAGCAGATGCAGGCCGACGCTGACTTCATAGCCCACCACGCCAACGACATAGCCGCCTCCTTCGAGAAGACCGTGGTCGACATCCTCATGCAGAAACTTCAGCTCGCCGTCAAGCAAACAGGCATCAAGCATGTGGCTCTCTCAGGCGGAGTGTCTGCCAACACCGCCCTGCGCCAGGCATTCATAGAGAAAAGCCAAAAGGCCGGCTGGCACATCTACATACCGCCGTTTAGCTACACCACTGACAATGCAGCAATGATTGCCATCACCGCCCACCATAAATATCTCGACGGAGAGTTCTGCTCCATCGACAAACCTCCCTACGCCAAGGTCTGCGTCTGACACGCTGCTCACCCGGCCCTGGCAACTATCCATACAACACCCTCCCCACGATCATCATAACCCCACTTATCTATATCATTATGGACTTAGATGTAAAGCTCGTAAGTAAAGAAGTCAACGAAATCCTCTGGCGCGAAAACCAGACCCTCTCCACTGCTGAGAGCTGCACCGCCGGCCGCATCGCCAGCGTCATCACCTCAGTACCAGGCAGTTCCAACTACTATAAAGGCGGCCTCATCTGCTATGCCGACGAGGTGAAGACCAACCTCCTCGAGGTTGATCCACAAATCATTGAAGAGAAGACCCCCGTCTGCGAGGACGTAGTCAAGGCCATGGTCGTTGGCTGCAACAAGCTCTTCCACACAGACTACGCCGTGGCCATTAGCGGATACGCAGGACCCGGCGGGCCCGACGGAGGCAAGGCCGGCGTCATCGTAGGCACTATCTGGATAGCCGTAGGCTCTGCCGACAAAATCGTCACCAAAATGATTGAGGAAGACAATGGGCGTGACAAGAACCTGGCCTCCGCCACCTCTGTAGCCATGCACATGCTCCTCGACTTTATCAAGGAAAACACTGCCGCTGCCGAATAATCTACGGCGTCCGGCATGGTGCTCCCCCACCCCACATATCCCCCTGCTCTTGTTCACACCCACGAACCACAGCAGGGGGATATTCTTTATCTTCCACACACTCTCTACGCAGCCTTTCACAAGCAAAAAGTCGCACAGAAAACTCAGCAAAAAGATAATCAGGCACTTGCCCAATAAAATAAAAGTCGTAAATTTGCACCCGCTAAAGCAATGGCGTGCAGTAAGGAAAGGGCAACCACCCCAAGATTACGCAACAACAAAGACCCCGCACTACCCGCAGCCAGCCAACTTAACATATTCACACGAACAGCAATGTCTAAAGTTTGTCAAATCACCGGTAAAAAAGCAATGGTAGGCAATAACGTCTCCCACTCAAAGCGCCGCACCAAGCGCACCTTTGACGTAAACCTCTTCACCAAGAAGTTCTACTACGTGGAGCAAGATTGCTGGATCAGCCTCAAGATTAGCGCAGCGGGTCTTCGCCTTATCAACAAAGTTGGTCTCGACGCAGCCCTCCGCAAGGCCGTGGCTAACGGCTTCTGCGATTGGAAAGACATCAAGGTTATAGGCTAAGACTTCAACCACACAGCCTTTCACCCCAACGCTAACCAAGCTCACAATACCATTTACTCATATCAGTAATTTCCAACCCCGGCTACAAGGACAGAAGCACGCGACAACACACAACCGCATACACTGACCCACGCCGAGGATAATAAGAAAAAACAATGGCTGGAAAAAAAGCTAAAGGAAATAGAGTGCAAGTAATCCTCGAATGCACCGAAATGAAAGAGAGCGGTCTGCCCGGCACTTCACGATACATCACCACCAAAAATCGTAAGAATACGCCCGATCGCCTCGAGCTCAAGAAGTACAACCCCATCCTTCGTCGGATGACCATTCACAAAGAAATTAAATAATCTATCAACGCTCTGACTTATGGCAAAGAAAACAGTTGCAACTCTTCAGGAAGGTAAGACCGACGGACGTTCATACACCAAAGTCATCAAGATGGTCAAAAGCCCCAAGACCGGTGCTTACGTCTTCGATGAGCAGATGGTGCCCAACGAAGCTGTAAAGGACTTCTTCAAGAACTAAGATACTCAGACCTGAAGGCCGGCCCACAAGAAGCCGGCCTTCATTCTATAAAAGGCGCAGTAGAGGAGCGTGAGCAGCATGCCCTCCACTGCGCCTTCCGCATGGGGCATCCTATCGGCGATAGCAACGACGTCGCGGCCCCTTGGTTGATAAGTCGGGCAAGTAACCCTCCCGCTGATGCCACAACCCTCACTGCAGACAGCGTACGGGCGCCCACAGGGTACGCGGCCCGGATATAGGCAGGCTCATACCATAGAAATATACACGTTCACAGAAAAAACGCGGCAACCTTGCATATCCAACGTATCAGACTGTATATCAAACCGTTATATATGTAGCATTTACTACCTGCACCTGCCACAAATGCTACATTTATCTTACACACAAAGTGGGTGAGGATGGGAGGGCGGCGTATGAAGGTGACCCGAAGCCGGGCGTGACATACAGATGGCAGGCCAAGCGACCGAAAATGCTACACTTGTGCAAGGTGCACATTAAAAACGCTACATACTTAACGCACTGAACATCAGCCCCATGGAGAGTTAGTGCAAGGTGTGTAAGTAAAAACGAGGATGCAGTTCTGTATAGGAGCTTCCACCTTGCACACACCTTACACTACCCCCTCCCCATCTACGGGTTCGGCGCGGGTTATGGGTGAACCATCACGGGAAGGCATCTAAGAGAAACTGGAATGCTTGCCGTAAAAACTGGAAGCATTCCGGTGAAGCATAGTTGCTACCGGCGAATTTGGCGTATACGAAGGTTGCCCCCTACCAATAGATATACGATGGCTGACAAGCAGTGGAAAAACAAATCCTGCGGCTTTGCCTATGACACACTTCTGCCTTGCACTATCTTTAGAGTAGATAGGCGGCGGCTCGGAAGTGCAAAGGTCAAATCCTGCGGCTTTGCCTATAACACACTGCTGCCTTGCACTATCTTTAGAGTAGATAGGCGGCGGCTCGGAAGTGCAAAGGTCA